>JAYURX010000217.1:0-1778 GCA_043755965.1 Flavobacterium sp.
GAACGTGACAAAAACTTGCGGTCAATTTCCAACAATTCTGATTTCTCACGGATTAGTTTCAGCATTTCATTCGCCGGCATTTCTTCTTTTCCGTTAGCCTTTCTGCTTTCATTGATAGCTGTTTTCATGAAGTTCGTTACCGAAACTCCCGGAATTTCCACCGGATACTGAAACGAAAGAAAAACACCTTTATGTGCTCTTTCTTCCGGTGCTAAATCTGAAATATCTTCGCCTTCTAAAAGGATTTTGCCTTCTGAAACTTCATACTTTTCATTTCCGGCGATAATGGAAGCGAGCGTACTTTTCCCGGCACCATTTGGTCCCATGATAGCATGCACTTCCCCAGCATTTACCTGAAGGTTAATCCCTCTTAATATTTCTTTGTCTTCAACACTTGCGTGTAAATTTTTTATCTGCAACATTTTTTGAATGTGTTTATTCTGATTATGATTATCCTACCGAACCTTCCAAAGAGATTTCTAGTAATTTTTGTGCTTCTACGGCGAATTCCATCGGAAGTTTGTTCAATACATCCTTGCTGAAACCGTTAACGATTAAGGCAATTGCTTTTTCGGTTGGAATGCCTCGTTGGTTGCAATAGAAAACCTGGTCTTCACCAATTTTTGAAGTCGTGGCTTCGTGTTCGATTATAGCGGATGAATTTTTACTTTCGATATATGGAAAAGTGTGTGCGCCACAATTATTTCCCATCAACAATGAATCACATTGCGAGAAGTTACGGGCATTGTCTGCTCTAGCACTTATCTGGACCAAACCCCTGTAACTGTTTTGTGATTTTCCTGCTGATATTCCTTTAGATATGATAGTCGATTTTGTGTTTTTACCCAAATGTATCATCTTGGTTCCGGTATCGGCTTGTTGGTAATTATTGGTCACGGCTATCGAATAAAATTCGCCAATGGAATTATCGCCTTTCAAAATAACCGAAGGATATTTCCAGGTAATGGCCGAACCGGTTTCGACCTGTGTCCAGGAAATTTTCGCGCCTTTCTCGCACAAACCTCTTTTGGTTACAAAATTAAAAACACCGCCTTTGCCTTCCTTGTTTCCGGGATACCAGTTTTGAACCGTAGAATATTTGATTTCAGCATTGTCCAAAGCAATTAATTCAACAACTGCTGCGTGCAATTGGTTTTCATCACGGCTTGGCGCTGTACAACCCTCAAGATAAGAAACATAACTGCCTTCATCGGCAATAAGTAGAGTTCTTTCAAATTGTCCGGTTCCGGCTTGGTTTATTCGGAAATAAGTGGAAAGTTCCATTGGGCAACGAACGCCTTTTGGAATATAACAGAATGAACCATCTGAAAAAACAGCTGAATTCAAAGCTGCGTAAAAATTATCTTTTTGAGGAACAATCGTTCCTAAATATTTTCTAACTAATTCAGGATGTTCTCTAATCGCTTCAGATATGGAGCAGAAAATAATCCCTTTTTCGTTTAATGTTTTCTTGAAAGTTGTCGCCACAGAAACAGAATCGACTACAATATCCATAGCAATATTGTTCATTTTTTTCTGTTCGTCTAATGAGATTCCCAGCTTTTTATACATTTCCAAAAGCTCTGGATCGACATCGTCTAAGGTTTTGTTCGGATCAACAGCTTTTGGTGCCGAATAATAGGAAATTGCCTGAAAGTCTGGCTTTTCATAATGAACATTGGCCCAATTTGGCTCAATCATTTCCTGCCAGGCACGGAAGGATTCGATACGCCAATCTGTCATCCACTGTGGCTCTTCTTTTTTCAAAGAAATAGCCC
>JAYURX010000218.1:0-1776 GCA_043755965.1 Flavobacterium sp.
GGCAGTTGGTTTGTCGTTACAGGGTTCACTATCCAATTTAGCCGGTGGCGTACTGATTATTTTATTCAAGCCATTCAAGGTTGGAGATGCAATTGAAGCGCAAGGCGTAGCCGGAACAGTAAGCGAAATTCAGATTTTTGTAACTAAATTAATTACCGGAAACAATCAGACGATTTTTGTTCCCAATGGGATTCTATCTAACGGAGTAATTACTAATTTTTCGATTGGGAAGAACCGGAGAGCGAACCTACTTTTCAATATTTCCTATGATACTAACATTAAAACAGCGAAGGAAATTGTGATGCAGGTATTGGAAAACCATCCAAAAGTTATGAAAACGCCTCCGCCAACAGTAGTTGTAAATCTTTTGACCGATTCCGCTATTCAGTTAGCTATTCGCCCATGGTCCAAAAATATAGATTTTGGCGATATGGCTTCCGATGTTTTGGAGGATTGTAAAGAAGCTTTTGACGCTGCCGGAATTGTTATCCAGTCTATTGCAAAAGAAAGTCCGAAGAAATAATTTACTTGGGTTTTGCTATCATAAAATCCTTAAGATAAAACGGCTCAAAATAGGCCACGTCTTCAAATTCATTTTTGAGAAATTTTTCGTAGCTCAAAGAGCTCATTTCATTTGCCGAAGGAAAAATTATTTCGGGAAGGAATCGGAAATTGGCTGCCGTTAAAACTGTTTGGCATTTTTCCTGGCAGTCGCCAACAAAATAAATGGGTTCAATTATTTCTGCATAACTGTTTTCAGTTAGGACCTCAGCCTGTACTTCTTTTATTTTAGTATGAGTAGTATCAAAAACCGAACTATAAACTTCCATTCGTCGCGCATCAATCATTGGAACGATCAACCCTTTTTCAACAACAACCTGTTTGGCTAAAACTTCCAAAGTATCAATTGAAATCAACGGAATTCCAAGTGCATAACACAAGCCTTTTGCGGTAGAAACTCCAATGCGTAAACCGGTATAAGAACCCGGGCCTTTGCTGACCGCTACGGCTTTTAAATCCCGAACCGTTATGGCTGTTTCTTTTAAAATATCCTCAATAAATACATGTAGTTTTTCGGCATGGGAATACCCTTGTTCTGCGATTTCCTTGCACAAAATAGTCTCCCCATTTTTTGCCAAAGAAACAGAGCAGTTTTTGGTTGCCGTTTCTATATTTAGAATGTAAATCACGCTAAGCCGTTTATTTTTTCGCTTTGTCAGAATCTTTCTCCTTATCAGAATCCTTTGCCAAACTAACTTTATCACCTGAGTTTAGGTCTTTGGTAACCGTTGTATAAGGGCCGACAATGACTACATCGCCTTTCTTTAAGCCAGACGTAATCTCAATATTAGTATCATCCTGAATTCCGGTTTTCACGATTCTGATTTTGGCTTTGTTGCCATCTTTTACAAAAACGCATTCAAATTTTTTGTCACTTTTTGCGGCAACTTTTTTGTCTTCGCCTTCTTCTTTTACTTCATAGCTTTTTGTTGCTGTAGTATCTGATTTTACGACAACAGCGCTGATTGGCACTCCAATGACTTTCTCTTTTCTTTTGGTAATAATGTCAACGGTTGCTGTCATTCCCGGTCTGAATGGTGAATACGTTACTGGTTTTCCTTCTAATAAATCTTCGTATGATTCTTTTAAAATTCTGACTTTCACTTTAAAATTCGTTACCTGATCAGCCGTCGTTGCTGCGCTGGCAGAATTAGAAATGCTGGTCACAATGCCTTTGAATTCCTTTTTTAAATAAGCATCAACTTGAATTTTTGT
>JAYURX010000219.1:0-4110 GCA_043755965.1 Flavobacterium sp.
CCGATAATTTCCTAAAGGAAAAAGTATATCCCTGCGATGAATGTTTCCTCAGGGTAAAAACGGTGAAGGCTTTACTGGAAGCTAACAAATCGTTTTTGGATAGAGGTTATAAAATAAAACTCTACGATTGTTACCGCCCAAAATCAATCCAAAAAAAAATGTTCCAACTTGTTCCCGATGCTAATTTTGTGGCCAATCCAAAGAAAGGTTCGATTCACAATCGTGGAGGCGCTGTCGATATTTCGTTGGTTGATTCCCTCCGTGTGGAAGTGAATATGGGAACCAAGTTTGATTTCTTTGGAGAAGAAGCAAGTCATAATTATCAAAATCTTTCCCAAGAAATTTTGGCTAACAGAAAGTTTTTAAAAGAAATTATGCTGCAACACAATTTCAAATCCTTCGATTCAGAATGGTGGCATTATAATTTAAACGGAAGTAATAAAGACGAAGTTTCTAATCAAAAATGGAATTGTGCTGATTAATTCTCAACGCATTTTAGATAATGGATAAAGTAGCTTTCAGATTGGTATGTCTTTTTATCTAACTCGGCTGTAAATTCCGTTTTAAAAGGGTAATCCACAGTTTCTCCGACAAATTTCACTCTCATAAACGTTACAGGCGACACTTTTAAATCTTCATAATTATCTTTGGAAAACACAAATGAACCACTCGTAATCCTGCTGCTTGAACTATTCTCGTGACGAATTAATGTGCCACAGGTTTCACTGCCTACGTAAAGTAAAGTCACAATTTTTCCATTGTTTAATTGCAGATAAATCCTTGAATTCGCGTCAAAACAATTGGCTTTAATAAAGCCGGAACTTCTACGTAAAATTTGTGTATCAAGGCCTAATACACCATTGTTACTGGACAAAGCAAAAAAGATATCGGTAGAATTACCAGCAAAACTTCTTTCAAAAATGATGAATTGTTTGGTCGATTTATAAGTACCTAAGCTATCGGTAAAATTGGTGTCAATTTCGCAGGGGTTTTGGGCAATTATAGTTAAGTTGGCAAAAAGGAATAATGTTAAAACTATCTTTCTCATGGGTTATTTAATTTCCTGCAAAGTAAAACTATTTTATTATTATTTAGATCAGTTGTGAAAAAACAATACACATTACCGCCATCTTTAATTTTCCACTTTTTGCGAATGTTTTCTACCGTTTCGGGAAAATTTCGAGTGGTAATGTTGGCTTTTTTGTTTTCCAAAAACGATATCATATTTTGTTTGTTGTATTCAAAAGAGCTTTCAATTTTAAATGCTCTTCCCGGAAAATCAATCAAAGTATCGGAAGTATAAAGATGCGAATGCTGTTGGAGTTTGTTAACCTCAAAACGCGCTGTAACTTCATCAAATCAGCCCGATTTCATAATAGCTGCGTTGGGTTCAAATAAATATTTTTTAGGCATGCTGTAATTTGAAATTGCTAAATTTTCGAGTTCAAAAGCGAATTCTTCCGCTGTGCCTTTTAGCAAATTGCAAGTTATAATCTGAATAGTTTTGGAATAATTTTTTTCCAAAACCCAAAGCAGTTCCTTGACTTCGTTTTCTAACGCAACGATGTGAATTTCTTTTACGTTTTTCAATTCAGTTAATCCGGCGGTAATATCAAGAATTGGGGCAGTCTTGATCATAATGTTATTGGCAAAGCCAAAATAAAAATCAAGCAATTCGGGAACATTTGGTAAACAATCCCGAAGCATAAACACTTTCCCTTTCGCATCATTTCTTCTCGAAGGGTCAATATAAATCCAATCAAACTTTTGATTTAAGATTGCAAGAATTTCAGAACTATCACCGGCTAGACATTCAATATTTTGAGCATTGAGTTGTTCAAAATTATACTTTACAATTTCTGACAATTCCCGGTTGATTTCACAATGCTTCACCTGATTTACTCTTTTGGAAAAATAAAAATCATCCACACCAAAACCGCCAGTTAAATCAATCAGTTTTTTTCCCGATACCAATTGTGATTTGTAGGCTGCAGTTTTTTCAGAAGACGTTTGCTCAACGGAAATTTTACTTGGATAATAAATAGTAGCAGTGTTAAACCAAGTAGGAAGTTTGCTTTTGGCTTTCTGTTTGGCGGCAATCTGATTTAGGATTGTTATCCAGTCCGTAGCAGGGAATTTGTTCTTTTGCAACGCTAAAACAGTAACGGCCGCATCGAGATTTGCAGTAATAAAGGTTTGAATTTCTTCAGATAAAATGGATTTATCCATGCATAAAAATTTCATTAAAAATAAAAAAAACTCGCCAGCAATGACGAGTTTTTAGCAAATTTATAAAAACAATTATTATGGCTGTGCAAAAGAAAATCTTGGTCCACCTGAAAGGAAGACAGCATCCATTCTGGATTTCTGACCTGTTGAGAACATATACATTCCCCTGTCATCAGTATAATCCATATAGTTCATAGTCATTTCAACCGGAGTGCCGGAACAGGTACTATAATGAGGATAAGCCGGAACACCATAGTTTGCAGTATTATGTGATGGCGTATCACTAACTAAATCGCTTCCACAGGTTGTGTCTCCCCAAATATGGCGTAGGTTTAACCAGTGACCAACTTCGTGCGTTGCAGTTCTGCCTAAGTTATATGGATAACTTGAACTGGAATTGCTGTACACTCCAACATACAATGGGTCAATTACAACGCCATCTGTAGTAGATGAACCACCGGGAAATTGTGCATAACCCAAAATTCCGCCACCAATAGTTCCAACCCAAAGATTTAATTTTGTTGTTGGACTTGTTGGATTTAATCCACCTTGTTTAGTTTTCTTAATGGCATCTCTTGTTCCCCAGGAAGATTTAGTTGTAGCTTTTCTAATTACCTGGTCTAAAACAAATGAAATTCCAACGTTAGCTTTTACTCCGGAGAATAAAGCCGGAACCTGATTGTAATCAGAGTTTAGCGCATTAAAATCTTTGTTTAAAACATCAATTTGAGATTGAATTTGAGTTAAGGAAATATTCTCTGCTGCTGTTTTATATAAAACATTTACAACAACAGGTATTTCAATTTTTCCGTTTACCAAACGATTTTGAACCACCGCATTTTCTGTAAATTCTTCGATTTGGCTCATTTTTGCAGCCAACTCCGGGTTTTCCTTTAATTGTCTTTCATGCACATCCTGAGAAGCACAACTTCTTTTTGACGCCTTAGCGGTTGTTTGTACATCGTCTTCTTTCTGACAGGAAAATAAAGCCAGCATAATGGCTAAGGATAAACATACTTTTTTCATTTTAATTTGGGTTTTAATAAATAATAATAACAATTTTATGAAATATTTAAGCAGTTTGCTAAAAAAAGGAACCGTACTTATCAACAAATCGATGAACAACGTCATTTTTTATGATACCCATAGCAATTGCCAAAAAAAGAAAGAAATAAGCTATGTGCTAATTATTGAAAATATAATTCAAAATATTGGCACCCATTTTCAATGCTTTTTCCCGAACGGCTGGAGGGTCGTTGTGTACTTCCGGATCTTCCCAGCCATCGCCCAAATCACATTCAAAAGTGTAAAGTAATACCAGTCGGCTGTCAACAAAAATCCCAAATGCCTGAGGACGTTTGCCATCGTGTTCATGGATTTTTGGTAATCCATTGGCAAAAAGATTTGGTTTTTGAAAAATAGGATGATTCGCGGGCACTTCGACCAAATCATTGTTAGGGAAAATACGTTTTATTTCCCTGCGGATGTATTTATCCATACCATAATTGTCATCGGCATGAAGAAAACCCCCAGAAAGTAAATAGTTTCTCAAATTAATTATTTCCGCTTCGCTAAAAACCACATTACCATGACCCGTCATATGTACAAAAGGGTAAGAGAAAATTTCAGAACTTCCGGGTTCAACTGTGGCTGGTTTTGATTTGATATAGGTATTGATTGTCTGATTGGCATATTTTATAAGGTTGGGCAATGAAGTTGGATTTGAATACCAATCGCCGCCGCCATTGTATTTTAGCAAAGCAATTTCCTGGGAAAATGAGGTAAAAGAAATCAGTATAAAAAAATAAAATACTCTATTCATAAATTTAATTTTTCTCTGCGTATCTCTGAGCTACTTTGTGTATCTCTGTGTAATAGCTG
>JAYURX010000220.1:0-4064 GCA_043755965.1 Flavobacterium sp.
GCCTATATTGCAGATGTTAGCACGCCGGAAACAAGGGCCAAAAATTTCGGGATGATAGGTGCAGCTTTTGGTTTAGGCTTTATAATTGGACCCGTAATTGGTGGCTTGTTAGGGCAATTTGGTTCAAGAGTTCCGTTTTATGCCGCCGCGATTTTGTGTATGCTGAATTTCCTATATGGTTATTTTATTCTTCCGGAATCTTTATCAAAAAAGCATAGAAGAGAATTTGAATGGAAACGTGCCAATCCGATTACCGCTTTGACAAGATTAAAAAAATATCCTTCCTTAATAGGTTTAATCATTGCCATTTTCCTTTTGTATGTTGGCTCCCACGCTGTTCATAGCAATTGGAGTTTTTTCACGATGTATCGTTTCAAATGGGATGAAAAAATGGTCGGAATTTCACTTGGCGTAGTTGGCCTTTTAGTCGGTCTTGTGCAAGGCGGATTAATTCGTTGGACAAGCCCGCGATTGGGAAACCAAAAAAGTATTTATATTGGTTTAGCACTTTACACCATTGGAATGTTGCTCTTTGCATTTGCTACAGAAAGCTGGATGATGTTTGTCTTTTTAATTCCATATTGTCTTGGCGGGATTGCCGGACCCGCTTTGCAATCCGAAATATCAGGTCATATACCGCCTAATGAGCAAGGCGAAATACAGGGAACATTAGCAAGTTTAATGAGTGCTTCGGCAATTATTGGCCCACCAATGATGACCAATACGTTTTACTTTTTCACTCACAAAGAAGCACCATTTCAATTGCCCGGAGCACCATTTCTTTTAGGTGGTTTTTTGATGCTCTTAAGTACGGTTATTGCTTTTTACAATTTACGTAAATACAAAAAAGTCATCACGAGGGATGACTTTAACATTGAAAATCCAGAGAAATTATTGTAATGCATTAATTATCGGAATCATTTGAGCAGTAGTAGCAGTAGCCATTTCCGAGGGTTGGAACGTAACTTGGTGATTTGCTCCGAGTACGATATTTTGTTTGATGGCATACTTAATATTTCCATTGTCTTCCGCCACAAAAATCAGGCTGCATTCCAATCCAATTGGATATGTCGCTGATGTTTGACCAAGAGAATTCGGGAAATCCTTTACAACCAGAAACACCAAGCTTTTACCATTGCCATATTCCTGCGGAACATAAGCCGTTATCTTGGTACTGCCATTAGGGAATGAAATGAATTTATCACAATTAAACCAGCCAAATTTACCAACAAATGTATTGTAGGTTTCAGTGGCTCCGGGACTTAAACTTGAAGCCCAAAATTCATTACTTGTCGAGTTATCCCAGATAATATTGCCATTAGCATCTTCCTCACCTGAAAAACCGCTCATAAGGTTATCGGTGCCACCAGTAATAGAAGTAGGGACATTCAAAAACATTTGACAAGTCAAGGTAAGTTGAGTTCCGCTCTGCGTCGCATTAATATAAAACTCACCACCTGAATTCAACAAATGTTTTTCAGTACCTACCACTGCTAGGGTTGGTTTATTAGTTACCAACATAGTTCCCTTATCAAAGATTTCAATGTATTCGAAATCGACAATACCAGTAACATTTGCACCATTTTTTCTCAAGCACGAACGGTCAATAGACAATTTCACTCCTCTTGGCGAGGTAAATATAATAGTGTTATCTCCAGCATTCATTTGAAAAGTCTGAATCAGATTGGCGGTATTTTGACTAAATAAATTTTTCAATTCTGTTGAAATGGTGTTGCCAACCAAAACGGTTTCGTTTTCATTATCACTACAGGAAACAAATAAAAAAGAGGATAGAAATAAGAGTAAGGCTGATTTTTTCATGGTTTGTGAGTTTGTTATTATTGTTATGAGGACGCAGAAACTTGTAATTGGTTGCTTACGAATTTAATAAAAAAATCTGATTATTATTTCAAATACACACAATGATTATAATAATCTATAATCGCTTTCCCTTCCAATAAAACATCAGCACCAATAATCCCATGAACCGGTTTGGCTTTGTATTGTTGCAGTGCTTCATTCACATGCGACAAATCAAAAATCACCAGATGTAAATCGGCAGTTTTCCAACGACCAATCTGAAGCGAATTGTTTTTTGCCAATTGCGTAAACATTCCGGTTGCGCCCGCACCCGAAGCTTTGGTTTTTGATTTTCCTGCCTTGAGATTAAAACGGTCAATACTTTCAAAACCAACACAACTATTGCTGGCACCGGTATCTAAAATAAAATTCCCCGGAATTCCGTTAATAGTCGCTTTAACCAGCAAATGCTGGGTTTTTGAAACCTTGAAATTTATTTTCTTGTACTTTTCTTTTTTGAGAATCTCCTGAAGCTGTTTCATATAATTAAATGAATTTCAAATGTAATCTAAAAATCCAACACACTAAAAAATCTATAGAAACTTAGTACCTTAGCGCCTCAGAACCTTAGTTCCTTTTTACCCAATGATTTTAACCGATACACACACACATCTTTATTCTGAAGAATTTGAAAACGACCGAACCGAAATGATTCAACGCGCTATTGATGCCGGAGTTTCCCGTTTCTTTGTTCCGTCGATTGATTCCGGTTATACACAAAAAATGTATGATTTAGAAGCACAGTTTCCTCAAAACATTTTCCTGATGATGGGATTGCATCCGTGCTATGTAAAGCCTGAAACCTACAAAGAAGAATTGGCGCATGTTGAAAGCGAATTGGAAAAAAAGAAGTTTTATGCCATTGGCGAAATAGGTGTCGATATGTATTGGGACAAAACCACTTTGGCAATCCAGCAGGAAGCTTTCCAGTATCAAATTCGATTAGCCAAAAAATACAAATTGGCTATAAATATCCATTGTCGTGATGCGTTTGATGAGGTCTTTGAAGTTTTAGACACTGAACGCGCCACCGATTTATTTGGAATTTTCCATTGCTTTGCCGGCGATTTTGCTCAGGCCAAAAGAGCCATCGATTTGAATATGAAATTGGGGATTGGCGGTGTTGCCACATTCAAAAACGGAAAGATTGACCAGTTTTTAAACGAAATCGATTTGCAACACATTGTTTTGGAAACCGATTCGCCTTATTTAGCGCCGGTTCCATTTCGAGGTAAAAGAAACGAAAGCAGTTATACCAAATTAGTAGCAGAGAAATTAGCTTCTATATACCAATTATCAATAGAAGAAATTGCCCGCATTACGACAGAAAATTCTATAGAAGTTTTTAGGATTTAAGCCAAAATCTAGCAAAAATTGACTTTTTTTTTGTTCTTTTGTTCCTGCTAAATTGTAAGCCAAGATGCAAAAATTTGACCCTATTCGACCGTTTTATGATACCGAAGTTAATGAAGCCATTCAATCTGCTGTAAATCATCCTATGATGAAAGCCTTGATGAGCTTCACTTTTCCTGATGTGGAAGAAGAAGTTTGGAAAGATCAATTAATGCGAACCCATTCTATTAGGGATTTTCAATGCAATTTCATTTATACATCGGTACAAAATGTTTTGGCAAAAAGCTCGGAAGGACTAACCACTTCGGGCTTTGACAAATTGGAACCCAATACGTCTTATCTTTTTATTTCCAATCACAGAGATATCATTTTAGACACTTCATTGTTAAACGTAGCCTTGTTTGACCATGGATTAGTCATGACTGCATCGGCCATTGGAGATAATTTGGTTAAAAAATCGTTTTTAAAAACACTGTCAAAACTCAACCGGAACTTTTTGGTCCAACGTGGTTTAACGCCAAGGGAATTGTTGGAAAGTTCTAAATTGTTGGCGCAATACATCGGACAATTATTGTTGCGTGAAAATCGTTCCGTTTGGATTGCACAACGCGAAGGAAGAACAAAAGATGGTAATGATGCGACTCATTCGGGCGTATTGAAAATGTTGGCAATGGGTTCCGATGAAGAAAGTTTGATGGCGTATTTTAAGAAAATAAAAATTGTTCCGGTCTCGATTTCGTATGAATACGATCCAACGGATGCCTTGAAAATGCCCCAGCTGATTGCCGAAGCCAATGATGAAATTTATATAAAGGAAAAAAATGAAGATTTCGTTACGCTTTTAAGCGGAA
>JAYURX010000221.1:0-9764 GCA_043755965.1 Flavobacterium sp.
CTGCGTGAGTCATTCTGTGCATTGGTTCTTAACGAATCGATTCCGTTTTGACATCCTGCTTTAGTGGCGTATCCTTCACTGGTTAAAATACGTTCTCCGTTGGTGGCTTTAAGCGTAAACTGAAAGTCACCGTTTGTTCTTTTTGTAATTTCAAATTTTCCCATAATATATTTTTTAAGTTTTAAAATTTTAGCCATTTCAAAGTGCATTCCTACTTATGCCGTCAGTTCGAGTGTTTTTGGTTCCGTAGTTTGGTTATGAAAGGATAACTTCCCAACCAAAAATGTATCGAGAACGGTTGTTTCTGCTAAGCTTCTCGATACTATTTTTATTCCTCTCGTCCCAAAAGACGAGATCCAAAAAAATCACTCGAAGTGACGAAGCCACAACCTACAACCTACAACCCACAACGGAAAACAGACAACAGAAAAAAAATCCCAATGCCTCGACATTTTGTCGACGTGGCTTCGACAACTTGTCGACGTGGCTTGGACAACTTGTCGACGCGGCTTCGACAACTTCTCCACCGTAAGGGGTATAAAAAAAGCCCGAATGTTTAGGTTCGGGCTTTCTACTAAAAAAACACTCCTTTAAAGGGAATCTAATTCACAAGAAGCGTGTCTTGCAACGCACCGCAGCGGACTACTAAGTTGGTCGTACCATAGCCTTTTCGTACTTCGAGTGTATAGCTACCGGCAGGCAATGCGGGTACACTGAAAACAATTTTACCTTCGGTACGACTGGCGATAACCGTCACGGGAGTTGCCGTATTGTCTGTCGCAATAAAGAAAATCCCTTCGGCAGCATTAGCAGGATTGAATTTCAATTCCTCGCCCACAATTTGCCCGATACCGCCCGGTGTCAGGATGCTGTTGGTGGTTTGCGAATTAACATCGGTGAAGGCAATCAATGCCGGAGCTGCTGTCGCCACATTGATTTTTTCTACCCGTGCCTCGTTCATCTTGCGGATGAGGTCGGTACCGGCAGACAGGTTTGCTTTTTTGATGTGTCGTGACGGATCGTAACTGTCGGTAATATTCGTAAAAACACCTGAAATACCCGAGCGGATATTTACCAGTGGTAGGTTAACACTGTTGCCATCGGCAACTTCATCGGTAACGACAGTAAAGAAAACGTTAAGCACCGCACGGATGTCGGCTTCGGTAATCGTACTACCGCGTTTCAGCATTTCCTTAGTAATGCTGTCGGTGTCGTGCACTTTGTTGCTGACCACGCGTGCTGATTGGTCATTGGGATCCGGAGTAATCGGATTCGGCTGTAAATAATACTTGATCGCCATAATTAAAATATTTAAAAATTAATAGTGCCACAAAGTAAAAGAGTAAAAGCAAGTGGTTGTATGTGACTGATGTCGAGAATGTTACTTATTTCCGGAAATCGTCACATTTTGCCGTTTTATGCCGATAGTGGCCACTTTTCGCCGAAATGGGTATTTTAAGAAAATCTTAAGCGTTTTTTATTAAGGAAAATAGTACCACTGGCACAACTATTGGGTAAGGGATTCTAACCGAATCAAATACCACAAAAAAGACATATGAAACAAAACTAGAACACTAACCATCAAAACTCAAAGCCATGAATCGGATCTGCATTTACACCAAAGACATCCAGCTCATCACTGGTAAAGGCGAGAGACAATGCCGCGAAATCATCAAGCAAATCAAAAAACAACACCAGAAAGAAAAGCATCAGCTGGTTACGATTTATGAACTAAGTGCCTACCTTGGCGTGCAGGTGGAAAGAATCCAACCCTTGATACGGTAAACGAATGCGGCTCCAAAAGTTTCCCCAAGCGAGCGGACCGTACTACAAACTTTGTTCTCATGAGGAAGGTTGCCCGAAAGGGTGGCCTTTTTTTTGTCGTGTATAGTTCCATCTTAATCAAACATTAAGGGTATCGCGCCGCTCATGGCACAACCTTTGAAAATGGGAGACCGTGCCTGTTGTGCTTCAAAGCCAATACCGCATTTACACCTACTGAACTCGTTGTGAAACGAGGAAGCCGTCCGCCAAAGCGGGCGGTTTTTGTTTTTGGGGACTAATCGTTTCTCAATTTAACCTGAAGACCTAATTTAATTTACTTCAAATCAGGCGATTTAAATTCAATGTTACCGTCGGCTGGTCCTTTTCCCGTAAATACCTTGTCCTTTAAAAAGAGATTTTTGTTCACCTGAAGGCTTTGGGCGACTTCTTCGGTAAACTGTCCATTTTGCGTTGTCAGATTGTTGCTTACCTGGTATTTTTTGATAGCGTCCCTCAGGGTTGGATCAACAAAAATGTCGTTGTTTTCTATTTTTACAAGAGAATCACTATTATCATTTAAAAGCAATTGTCCCAAAATAAGGTACGACTGTTTTTCGTAGGCAAGCGCTAAGTTGGCATTATCGTTTCTTTTAAATTCATAGGTCAGTGTTTTGTTGTAAAGCAAGGCTTCCTTCTTATTTCCCTTTTTGACATAACTACGCGAGGCCTCCTGCATATTGAAAGCGGTCTGTTTATAAGAGATCTTGCATTCGCCGCCTCTACAACTACGAATGTTTTTGGTAAAATAGAGGTATCTGTCATCGGGAAAAATCCACAGTTCAGCCGTATCATCGCAATTGCCCGAAAGCACACAGCAGCCAACTTCCGATTTACACTTTCGGTTATGGATTTTCTTACCCTGAGAGTCTACAAAAGTCACGCTATCACATTTAACCAGTTGACCGTTATCATTCTTAATTTTGAAGTGGAGTTGCGAATTTGCTATACTACAAGTAAAAATCGCAAAACAGAGTAGTAGTGATTTTAACATAATTAGAATTTTTTATGGTTAATTAATAGATAAACTGCCATGATAATTGAATATATCAGCAGCAAAACGAAAAACAATGTTGTTTCATTCTTAATAAAGAAGGTCTGCAGGGAAGGCTTGGTGAGCAACAACGGTACTGGGCTGGTATAGCTAAAGTCTATCTTCCTTTCTTTTGAGACATAAAACTGCACATCGAGCCTAGCGTTGGGCTGGAAACTTGGCACTTGTAAATCAGTAGTCTTTTCATGGGCTTGTGGCTCCATTCCTTCTAGGCTTATAAATTGAATGCTTTTGAAATTGAAGCCAAAGATGGAGTCACCAACTTTGGAATCTAAATTGCATCGAGATTTCGATTCAAATGCAAATACTAATTCATCGTAATTTTTGTTGCTGGACACATTTTCAAAAGTGTAATTGTATTGAATATAATCCCCTATCAGTTTTTGCGCTACTGTATACTCGATAATAGGCTTTTCCTTTACATTATCGACAAGATAGTTGATTAACCAGCCTGACATCCCAATAATCAATGTTATCAGTAAAGGAAATTGCTGTAATTTATTTGTGTTTTCCATACGACAGGGTATTAATAATTAACGTCGGCTGAAGCCTTTTCGGTTTCCCTTATAAATCCAATCATCCATATTATAGTAGCAACGATAAAAACCACCACCGCAATCAACGAAAAGCCCCATTTTACGATTTTGATAGCACGGATAACCCCACCCGAAACGACCAGGCTTAACTTATCCAAGCTGTTGAGCAGGATGATATTTTCGGTTATGTCGGCTGACCAGGAAAGGAATTGTAGGCCTGCCAGGATTTTGATGACCATGATAAGGTTTTCCCGCTTGGTTTTATCATATAAGGTACTCAATTGCCTTAGTAAGAGAAAAAGCAAGGGATAGGCACAGGCCATAAACCAAAAATCGTAAAAGAGTATGCT
This sequence comes from Flavobacterium sp., assembly GCA_043755965.1. GTDB lineage: Bacteria > Bacteroidota > Bacteroidia > Flavobacteriales > Flavobacteriaceae > Flavobacterium. The sequence continues at coordinate 3,762 of JAYURX010000221.1, forward strand.
CTTTGCCTGATCAATGGCGTCATTAGCTGCCAACGTAGTAAGGGCATTGTTGATGCTGGCTGCATTAGCCCACGGGTATTGACAGGCATCACTAAATGACACCCAGGTTAGTTCGCAATAAAGGAGGCCTTTTATTGTCTCTTCCAGGATATTCATTTTGATGACGAACATCAACAGGAAGGCCAGTAGTATCGAAATTAAAAACCTGTTTTTCATATTACCAGTTGTTTGGATTAAACACTCTTGTATTGGTCATCTCATCTACTTCCTGCTGACGGGTTGTTTTGTATACTTCCCAATCGAAGTGCTTTAGGAAATCCAAAGCAGCTTTTGCCCCCATTTTGAATAGTTCCTCTTTTTCAGGATCCGTCAGGTAAAAATTTAGCCATGAAATGGTATCCCCAATTTCCACATAGCCGATTCCCTGGTTATAGGACTGGTTTTTATTGAGAAAATCCTTGTCGGCACTCAGTTTCATTGATAGGATGATGTTGCCGCAGAACTCTGAAAAGTTTTTGGTTTTCACAATTTTGGGTTTCTTTTTGTCCACTAATCGTATTCCGAATGTTGGCAAACGGGGAATGGCGTATTTTGGGTTGTAAAAAATGTTCATCGGGAAATTGGATAGCGAACCCCCATCTACAAATAATACTTCATCAGGGATGCAATCCTGATTCTCGGTTCCCCAATTCAAATGGGTATTCCACTCGTCAATCCGGTTTGGTTTTGTCGGCATTGGAAAGGCTTCAAAAAAGAAGGGAATTGACATGCTTGCCCTGACAAAATCGGACGGGTTTACCTCGGTAAGCTCATCATAATAGAGATCCCACATTTTGGGGAACTCAATCTTATTATTGGTTGTAATATCATTGGCGATAATAGACAGCCTCGGAGTTTGCGGGATACTCTCGTCGGCGGTGCGGTGCGATGCGGAGCGGTCGAGCGTGAGCCCGCTAGGGAGTTTCGTAAAGTTTGCTTTAAGGTCTTCAAGATTGTTGACCTTGTATTTTGCCAATAGTTCGGTTTTAACCCAATTTCTGAAATAGTCCCCATCGTTAAGGCCAAAGCCCTGGCTGGTCAGGATGCTGAGCCTTTCATAGGTCAGATAGGCTAGACCTAAACCGAAAAGCCAAATTACCACTGTAATAATGTGGAGCGCCTTTCCCTCTTTGGCACTAAAAAACAGCAGGGATACCATGCTGACAACCGTAAAGGAGATACAGATAAACGTAAGCCACTGAGTAAAGTTGACAATGAACTTTTGATAAAAAGGAAATTTCAACAGTTTGCTAATTAATTTCCGTTCCCACTTGGTAAAGACGCTGTCCTCTTTCTTTCCGTCAATTAGGGATTTCATTGGCAGTTTAAGCATTGACTGGAGTATGGGTTCTGTTTTGCTTACTTCCTTGTCGGGTATTGCGGCCATGGCCATCGCATTTATGGCACCGGCACTGGTTCCGGCAAGGCTGAAAAAGCGGATACCGACCTGCTCCAGTACGTATACGTAGCCCACAAGCGCAACGCCCCAGACTCCACCGCCCTGCTGTACCAAATCAACATACTGAAACTTCCCATCGTTAACGTCGGAGTATTTCTTTTTTTCGTCGTTAATCTTTTTGATTTCCGCAGGCAGGTTCAGCTCCGGGTCGGCGTTGATCTTTCTGAGGAAATTTAAGGCTTCGTTGTAGTGTTCCATAATTGGTGTAATCAGATTATATGCTATTACTGAATTTTGGCCACCTCAAAATGCATCCCATCCTTACGGGTAAAATGTCCACCCCAATAGAAACCATTTTTATTTGCTATTTCAACCAGTTCACGAACACTTCCTTTCTGACCCACCAAGGCAGGAACCACTCCCAGTTTGTTCCAACTATAGTTGATATCAAAGGCTGTCCCAAAGGCATGGTTGCTTAAAACCGTTATGCTTCCCCTAACGAATCTTGGGTTATAGGCGCCCTCCCAGGTAAGTATTTTGTGGAGCAGGCCCGCATTTTGCCAGTCGGCAAATAATTTCACGAGCTGGTTTGCCCCTTTTTTATGAAAGTATACGGTAGGCGTACCTTTTAACGGAATTAGCTGAGGTACCGCAACCTTGATGATATTTACCTTATCCCAGTTGTTGGTGATTTCGATATTCTCGGGATTGCCCGGAAATGGTTTTGATCTGTACGCCATTGTTCCAAGCAGGTTTGCCCGTTCTGAATTGGACACCAAAGGAGGGAATCCCGGTTTTTTAGGAAAGTCTTCTCCCGTAATGTCGGAACGTGTGTCAGTGACAAGTCCAAAACCTAAGAGCATGGCTTTTCCATAGGTTATATTGCCGACGATCCCGTCAGGATTTAGACCCTGAGCGGACTGAAATTGCTTGGTTGCTTCTTGGGTATTGGGGCCAAATTTCCCGTCGACAACTTTTTGATATAGGCCTTGTCCCAACAGGAAGTATTGCCATTTTTTTACGTCGGCACCCTCGGCGCCTATTTTTAGGAGTTTCATGATGTGGCAGTCTTAAAGTGAAATAACTATTTTTTATTTTTAGGATTGTTAATGAAGTTAAATAATGGAATATCCACGGACAAGAATGCATTCCATTTCCAGTATGGGTTACTTACCTTCGTTGAATTGTTTTCATCAATTTTAGATAGACCAGGTCCATATTGTCCGCCAAAGCCTAAAGAAAGTGGAATGTCAAATGGCAAGCCATAAACCAAATAGGCACCCGGAGAAATTATTTGACCCAGTTTTATCGTATAATCTTTCGATTCAAGTTCCTCATTAGGTGTTCCTTCCTCTTTATATTTCAGTTTATAATCTACCACCGCACCTAAATCAAATAGCGGAACAAACAAGGTAATAGAGCCTCCTTTTCCATTAAAACCGTAGCTTATGCTTAGGCCAATTGGTGCAGAAAGTGCGAATTTGTCGTTCCATGTATTCTCAACCGCTTCATTTTTTGCATCTGTGAAACTTAATCGTGCTCCTAAGTAAGACTGCACGTTAAAATTAAAGTTCGAGTGTTTTTTGATGGTCGAACTTCCAACTGGTAGTATCACAGCTTCTAATGCTGCCTTTATATCCGCTTCACTTTCTGCCTCTACCATATTAGCCATGAAAAGAGCATACGGTTTAGCTTTTTTTACAAAATCAAACAATTGAGTTCCAACAGTTTCGTTGTCTGCTGTTTTGGAAGCCGATCTATCAGTTCGCGAAAGGTCAGCGAAACTCTCAAATAGATCCATGATGTTGCTAATGGCAGCGTTGTATTCCTCTTCATAAATGTTTTTATAGATGTCATTTGACAATCGAAGTACCGGAACAAACCTATCCGACACTTGTGATGCGGTGTCAAAGAACTTATATATTGATAAACCATACTCTAAAACATCAATGGATGTCGAAATGTAAGTATACCGTTCTTCATTGGTTGTCGTCTCTCCTTTTTTATTAATTTCTTTGGCTATTGATTTTACTTTCGCGGTTAAGTCAACAAACTCCTGTATTTTATTCTGTAAAAAAAATATGGGCGTTTTATGGTTTTCCAGCATGGCTGCAAAAGAAATTTGATCTGGACCCTTTCTAAATTTAATTTCTCTCCCTTTTTCATAAATTAATCCTATGTAAAGCCTAAATAAATCTTCATCATTATAAAGCTGGATAAGGTGTTTGGAATCGTGCCAAACTAGTTGCCCGGATTCATCATGGCATATACTTTCGTTTATTAAATTGGCAACCCTTATTGAACTGCCGATATTTATCAAATTGATGTTGGGGTTATCTGCGGGTACATTTAACTCTGTAAATTTCGACATTTGGCTCAATACTCCCGAAGCATTTAAAGTTCCATTTTCTAACATATATACTAGTCGGAGACTTCTTATGGCCACGGTAATTTCAGGATATTTAGTAGTGAACTCTTTGTATTTTTCAAGAGCCAGGACGTCGTCAACACGCAATGCGACGCTTTTGATATCATCTAAAAAAGCTACCCGCAAAGCCTTAATCATTTCGGGGTACTTATAGCTTAACAAGTTTTCAAGTTTATCGCAGGTTTTTGGAAACAGTACTTTAAACTCCGCATGTTTAGGATCATTGACAAATTTTTTGAACCTGTCGAAAAAGGCGATGGTCAGTTCCTCTTTTGCATGCTCAATCATTATATCCGCCATCGCATTGGCATATTTTGTTACATCCAGATTGCCGAATTTTGTATCTTGAAAAGAAAGGAACTTCCCACCATGAGCAGCTGTATTTTCCTCTGCGGCCTTTTTAATGGAAGCGTTGGCACTTTTTAAAAAATCGTTGCTCTCAAGTGTTGCTTCTGAATTGTATAGTTTTAAAATTTTTGATATCAACACGGCATCTTTATCCTCTATAGCTTTTCTAAGCAATAATGCATCCTGGAAGGCGCGTCCTGTTGGCGCTTCGATTTTGATTGCAACTAAAAGATCCTCGTTTGCTGGGATGGAAGATTGTGTGTTTTGTGCTGTATTAACCACAGGTGGCGTTTCAGCGTTTAATTTGATGGAAAACTCCTTTATTTTAGCATTGTCCTTATAAACCCTTAGTTTTAGGTTATTGTTTTCACCAGCTAAAATTCCGCTGCTAACAATTACAATGATGTTATTACCATCAGTTGTTGCGTTCAAATCCACTTCTATATTATCGGTATTCCTGACATATTTAACACTATGGCCCTGCATGGAAGCCGTGTTAAAAACAATCCGTAAATCACTGCTCTTAGATACGCTAGCCGGACTTGGATTCCAACTATTATCAATATTTACTGTGGTTTGTGCAGATAGAATACAGGTGAAGAAAAGTGATAGTAACAAAAGCGCTTTTCTTTTTAAAAAGAGTAAAAAAGTTTTCATATTAGTTCTATATTTAATTGTTTAAAAATGGTTTCTATCGGAATGGCGAAAGTGTAATTGCTATTGCCCGCTACCACAATTCCAATAACATTGTTGTCTTTATCAACAACTGCAGAGCCGGAGTCTCCCGGAATCGAAATAGCCTTGTCCTTATTTGAGATGGAAATTAAACCTGAGAGGTTCCATTCTTCTGTCCTCGTTCCATCAGGCGATTCGTAATTTATTTTTACATCATTGTTGACTGCGGAAATGGTGCCAGCTGCTTTTGTTCCCTTTGTCTTATAACCGAAAATCCTAACGGAGAGATTTTTATCGTTCTCGGTTACAGTTCTGGAACTTTTAATTTCTGTATCGTCTGGTAACTTATTTGAAATCTTGAACGCATCATTTACATCCAATATGGCTGCATCTATCGTATCGTTCCGTACTCCATTTCTAACGGAACCAACAATGGAATCTGGTTTTCCCGGTATTATTATGCTTTCTTCCTGCAAATATTTAAAATAGTTGAAACTGTGGTGCTTCCCAATAACGACGTGATAGCACGTCAACAACATAGGGGAACTGCTGTCATCTCCTTTGAATTTCACAGCCAAACCATAGGAGCCATAATTGTCAGGTCGGTTTTGGTTGGTCAATCCGTTTGTGAAACTAAGTCCATGCGTTCTGATAGGGTTCGAGACTACTACTTTTACGCCAATTCTTTTGACGGCATTGTTGGGTAGATAGTAGGGCAATGATTTGGGTATGCCACTTGTGTCGTTGCCGGTAGTAATAACCTCTATGTATTTAGAACAGTCGTCCTGACCTATTCCTACTGAAATCACGTTTGCGATATTCTTTAGGATGGTTAAATTTTCCTCAAATACCTTTTTTAGCATGTCTGATTCTGTGATAGCTATCCATTGGTCAAGCTCTTTCAGCGTATTCATTTTATAGGTTTCCTTATCAACTAATTTGTCTTTGAGGTTTTTGGTGTAAAAAAGCATATCCAATGTATCATGCCAAAACTTAGAACCCAAACTCATTAGGAGACCTGCAAAAATGCAACCGAAAACTTCAAACCAAAACCCTTTTAGCATTTTCCAGTCAATCTGATGTCCTTTAATGATTTTAGTCCAACCCAATGAAC
>JAYURX010000222.1:0-1744 GCA_043755965.1 Flavobacterium sp.
ATTTCAATGTGCGAAATTCCGTTATCCAAACCTAACCACAAATCGTTTTCCTTGTCAAAACCAATACACAACACTGAGTTGTTTGTCAACGAATTGTTCCGATTAATGTTTATATGTGTGTTTGATTTTAAATCAATGATATAAACCCCTTTAAAAGCGGTTCCGATTGCCAATCTATTCTCATCAATAAATTTGGCAGTAATGATGATCTCTTTCTTTAGAATAGGATTTAATTCATTATTCCATTCGTTTAGTTGTCCATTTTCTTCAACAAAAACGCCCTTTTTTTGAGTGAAAATATAGTTTTTGCCATTACTATTGGCAATACAATGAACAATATTGTTTTCTAAACCCTGCCATTTAACAACTTTCTTAAACGTATTATTTTCAAACAAGTAAACTCCGTTACTAACTGAAGCTGCATAAATCTTGTCATTGACAACAAAACAATAGGATATCTGAAACGGAATTCTTTTCTTTTGTATTTTGCCATTCGAGTAAATAAAAAGTTCATTGAACGACTGAAAAATTATTTTGTCATGATACTTGAAAATTTTCCAAATTTCTTCATTTATAGAAGCACCGGAAAAAAGATTCTTGTTTTTAGTCAATGAAGTATAGACCATTTTCCCTTTGACCCTATTCCAATAGCCAAACTCATTATAAGAACCCGTGTATATCTTATCTCCATCAGCCAATACAGAACGCAAAATAGTTTTGTTTGGCAAAGTATACCTTTCCCATTTCACACCATTATACCGCAAAAAATAATGATTATTGGCAAAATAAAATGCATTATCACTTCCCAAGGTAATACTCCAAACCTGGTTGTCACCTGAGTAATTAGACTTGGTGAAATTCTCTACAAATGGAAGCAGTTCCTGAGATTGAACTTTGTATATTGACGTTAGTAGTAAGAAATAAAAAAAAAACTTTTTCACACAATGAGATTTGACTATCCCAAATGTAAAAAAGATATTGTATTAAAACCTATTTATGGTAAACTAACCCATTAAGAATACAAATTATTTTCCTTCAACATAATCCTGAAGATTTGATATTAAGAGGAGGACTGCCAGTGGCAGTCAGGTATTTTTAGGATAGTATTAGCTATGTTGAGCACTTCCATCAACGTAATCTTGAAGGTATGCGAATCTCGGCGTCAGCATTCCGTTTTCCGTAATTTTGGCTCTTGCCAGAATTCCATCCTTATCGTTATTAAAGAAAGCCGGAATTACATGCTCCATAAACATTTCACCAAAGCCTTCGCTGGCATCTTTTGGCAATTCACAAGGCAGGTTGTCAACAGCCATAACCATTATTGAACCCGGATGTGTATAAGGAACTTCTTTGTTTTCGATTGGTAAATAACCATAAAATGGTTCGGCAATTGTTGATGATCTAATGGTGCAGGCAATTGGTCCATCAACATCGCAGGAAATATCGGCAACTACTTTTAGTTTGCAATCTGCTGCCTGAAGCATTTCACGGGTTAGAATATCCGGCGACCCGTTTCCGTGGAAATGACCTGCCATGAAAACATCGGCTACTTTGGTAAAACGCTCAAAGTTTGACGTGTAGTCCTGCGGATTTTTATAGAAATCGCTGTTGCTGTCTGCTGCTTTTCCGTCTAATCGTTTGTTATAATCCAAAACATCAATTTGGGTATAAACAGCCTGCGAGTAAATTTTGTTTAAGAAATCGTCAGGAGAAACCTGTTTTAATTTCATGCCGTCAAGAATCT
>JAYURX010000223.1:0-9746 GCA_043755965.1 Flavobacterium sp.
ACTGAAAATGAAACGCCTCAAAAACAATTATGCCAATCTGGTTTCAAAGGATGCTAGGACTCGGTTACTGACTTTCCTAAAAGATTGGGCAGAACGCGATGGGAAAAGAGAAGGAAACCGGATTTCCATCGAAAATTATCTTACCCAAAACGATATTGCCCAAATCATCTGCACTTCGCGCCAAACCGCTACTTCATTACTAAATGAATTTGAAGAAAATGGTTTGATGCATTATGGCAGGAAAGAGATTATTATTGAGGATATAAATAATTTATAAACCTAAGAAGCATAAAACCAAAATATGAATTTTGACAATTTTGAGGTTCGCTTATTGGAATTAAAGGATTTGGAAAAGTATTTTTCGCTGATAGAAAATAATCGAAAAAGGCTCGAGGGTTTTTTTACTGGTACGGTCTCCAGAACAAGGACATTTGAAGACACGGAAACTTTTTTGAAGGAGATTATTCAAAAACGTTATGCTAAACTCTATTATGCGTTTGTTATAGAGGACAATGAAAATAATGAGTTTGTTGGTTTTATCGATATAAAGAATATTGATTGGAATATTCCCAAAGCAGAATTAGGTTGTTATACTGACGAACGTTACGCAGGAAAAGGAATAACCACAAAGGCATTTTCCCTATTTGTAGGCTATTGCTTTGATCATTTTGGTTTTGTCAAACTGTTTTTAAGAACCCACGAAAGCAATTTTGCCGCTCAAAAACTTGCGGAAAGAAGCGGCTTTCAAATTGAGGGTAAAATCCGAAAGGATTATAAAACAACTCAAGGAGAAGTCGTTGATTTGATTTATTATGGAAAAATAAAGGAGTAAAGCAACTTATTTACCCCAAATGTAAACTACCCGACATTTCCCCGTTTCATATAGATTTAGCTTTGTAGTATCAAAATAAATCGATTATGAAAAAGCTAATTCTATTCCCAATTTTATTCCTGATTTTGTCATGCCAGGTAGAAGGCGAGTTAACGCATACTGCACAAAACAACATACCTATTACGCCCGTCGCTATTCTAATGTACTACGGCACTTTTGAGCCAACAAGCGGAATTTCAGTTTCGGGCGAAGCAAAAATTTTTCAGGAAGGTAGTCAGTACAAAGTACAGCTTGAAAATTTTAGTATTTCAAACGGTCCTGACTTAAAAGTCTATTTGTCGAAAGCAGCGACACCAACAGATTTTGTCAATCTCGGAAATCTGACTTCTCAAACGGTTTATCCAATTCCGTCATCTGTAAACATTGATGATTATTCTCATGTGCTTATTCATTGTCAACAATATAGCCATTTGTTTGCTATTGCCGAACTAATTCAAAATTAAAATTATGAAAAAGACACTTTTAGTTTTCGGTTTTATGTTTTCAGTAAATCAGACTTTTTCTCAAGGTTGCAGCGATGCCGGAATTTGTTCCATCAATCACGGTTTTACTACCGAAGAAAAAAGTTTTAAAAACCATATTGAGATTGCTACTATTTTTGGAGGTGGCGAATCGGATGTTCGCTATGTTTCGCCTTATGTTTCGTATACCAAACGGTTTAATGACCGGTTTTCTTTTACCAGTAAAGTCACTTTTTCAACGGCACATGGAAGTTTTGGCACCAGAAGTCAGTTTGGTGATGCTTTTTTAATTGGAAATTATACTTTCAAAGAAAAGAACAAAAAACAATGGAGCACTTTGTTAGGGTGGAAATTCCCTTTTACGGCATCCAATTTAAAGATTAATGGCTATTCGTTGCCTTTGGATTATCAATCAAGTTTGGGAACTATCGATCTGTTTTTGGGCAGCAATCTTAATTATAAAAAATGGGATTTTAATGCGGCAATACAGATTCCGGTATTCAATCTCAATAAGAATTCGTATTTCAAGGAATATGGTGGCACTGATGATTTTCCGTCAACCAATTTGTTCGAGCGAAAATCGGATGCACTGATAAGAGCAACCTATTCGATAAAAACGCCCAATAAAAAATTCACGTTCAAGCCCAATGTGCTGTTCATTTATCATTTGGGTGAAGACAGTTATGAAAACATTTTTGGACAAAGAGAAAAAATTGCCGGTTCAGATGGTTTAACTATAAACGGAAACCTAATAACTTCATTTAACATCAGCAAGCAAAGCAGTTTGGAACTTTCGTTGGCAACACCATTTGTAGTTAGGGAAGTTCGCCCGGACGGATTAACCCGGAGTTTTGTTGTCGGACTTCAATATCAATATTCATTTTAATAATTAAAAAAGCATCTTTTTCCCTTAAATGTAAAGTAGCAGACAAAGTCGATTTTTCACCTGATATATCTTTGTCTAATTAAAAAAATACTAAATTTAACAATCATAAACAAACAAATTTTAATGTTATTCATTGCCTTTTTATCGATGGCAACTTTTGGACAAACCGCTGCGAAAAGAACAGCCGAATTCAATTTGGAAAAAAAAACAGCCATTCAGGGATATGATCCTGTGGCTTATTTTACACAGAAAAAAGCAGTAAAAGGAAAAACAACCATTGCCGCAACTTATGAAGGCGTTATTTACAATTTTTCGTCTCAGGCAAATAAAGACTTGTTTCTGAAAAACCCGGCGAGTTACGAACCACAATATGGAGGTTGGTGCGCATTCGCTATGGGAGATTATGGGGAAAAAGTGGAAGTCAATCCTGAAACATTTAAAATACTCGATGGTAAACTTTATTTGTACTACAATGCTTTTTTCAATAACACGCTCAAAAGCTGGAATAAGGATGAGGTCAATCTGAAGAAAAAAGCGGACGCCAGTTGGAAGAAACTTTTAAACTAATCTAAGAAGTCTAATAATCTAACATTCTAAAAATCTAACAATGAAAAACCCAATATTCACTTGGATTGTAAAACTAATTGCTGTTATCATCCTTATGCAAACTTTATATTTTAAATTTACCGGAGCAGAAGAAAGCGTCTATATTTTTACCAAGTTGGGCATCGAACCTTTTGGAAGAATAGGTTCCGGAATAGTGGAATTGATTGCTTCGATTTTAATCCTAATTCCTAAAACAACTTTGATTGGTGCATTATTAGGAGCAGGAACAATGCTTGGCGCTGTTTTTTCGCACTTATTTGTGTTGGGAATTGATGTAAAAAATGATGGAGGAGAATTATTTATTTTGGCAATAATTACTTTACTTTGTTGCATAATTTTAATTTTCAGTAACAAAAGGAAAATCCCGGATTTGCTGAGGCTTAAAATATAAAACTGAGATTATATAAAATTCGTAATTGATTTGTAAACTTTAAAAAATATGCTCATACCGTCTTTACACAAAGCATTAAATGAATTAGTCTCTTTGTTGAACCAAATTTCAAATGATGATTTTACTACGCCTTGTAAGGCTTTGAGCAATTCGACAATTGGTGAACATACACGTCATATCATAGAAATGTTTCAATGTTTGGAAAATCAGTATGACAATGGCGTTGTGAATTATGACAAGAGAAATCGGGATTACCGAATTCAATCGGATACTCATTTTGCTTTGCAATGTATTGATGACATTAAAAACCAAGTAGAAAAAGACAATAAAAAAATACTGCTCGAGCAAATTGTTGATGAGGAAGAATTACACATCGAAAGCAATTATTTCAGAGAGTTATTATACAATTTGGAGCACTGCATCCATCATCAGGCTTTGATAAAGGTGGCGGTTCTGCAATTGGAACACTTGCAAATCGATGCTGATTTTGGCGTTGCGCGATCTACAATTGAATACAGAAAGCAATGTGCACAGTAAGTTTTGTCAATGCCAATGGCAAAATAATCATCACTTCCAATCGAGATGAGAAAACGCTGAGACCAAACGCCATTGAACCCAAAAATTATCTCATCAACAAAAAAAAAATCATCTTTCCAAAAGATAAAAAAGCTGGCGGAACATGGTTTGCCATCGATGAATATTCTACGATTTTGGTGCTCTTAAATGGCGCAGATGAAAAGCATATTCTCAAAGATGCATACCGGAAAAGCCGTGGTTTGATTGTGCTGGAACTCATCAGTAGCGAATCAGCAATAGCAGCATGGAAGAGCATCGATTTAGAGAACATCGAACCTTTTACCTTGGTACTTTTTGAAAATCAAAAACTTTATCAGTTGCGATGGAATGAAACAGAAAAAAGTACTTCAGAATTAGATATCAATCAAAGTTATATCTGGTCTTCTTCAACTTTGTATCCAAAGGAAATCAGGGAAAAAAGATCCAATTGGTTTTACACTTTTCTCTCCCGAAGCTTCGGGAACAAACCCGAAGTTAATGCGGATGAACTATTTAATTTTCACCGTTACACCGAAGAAGAAAACAACGAACACGGATTGGTTATCAATAGAAATGACACTTTAAAAACACTTAGCATCACGCAAACGGTTATCGAAAAAAACAAAGTTGAAATTCATTACAATGATTTGATTGCCGAACGGGATTTTTCCAATACCTTCATATCCGTTTAAAAATTACTACCAAATTTGAGACTATTTCTCCATAAGTTGTTCCATTGGGAATATTGGCCATTTCAAATTGTCTATATTCCTATTTATTTTTTATGGGCGTATTATGCCCTGAAAGCGAGAACGATTTTCTTTTTTAATGCCTGTAATCCAACAATGAAAAATGGCGGTTTTGTAATGGATAGCAAGATAGAAATCTATGACTTAATTCCACAGCATTTTTATCCAATAACAAAATTCGTCAAAGAAAAAATACCTTTTGATGAGGTCGAAAAGTTGCTTGAAAGGTCAAAAATCAAGTTTCCCTTTATCGTAAAGCCCGACATTGGACTTCGTGGTTCGGCGGTAAAAAAAGTTACCAATGTAACCGAATTAGAAACCTATCACAATAAAGCAAATTTCGACTATTTGTTGCAGGATTTGATTCCGTTTGAAAATGAAGTTGGAATCTTTTATGTTCGTTTTCCGCATGAAAAGCATGGAAGAATTACCGGAATTGTGGCCAAAGAATTTCTAATCATTGAAGGCGATGGCTGTTCAACCATAGCCGAATTGCTAAAAACAAATCCACGTTACGAATTCCAATTAAAGGCTCTCGAAACAGAATATGGAAACCAGCTAAAAACAATTTTAGCCAAAGGCGAAAAGAGAAATCTGGTGCCTTATGGGAATCATGCCCGAGGCGCCAAATTTTTGGATTATAGTAATCTAATTTCTCCAAAATTGACCAAAGTTATTGACGAAATGTGCCTTCAGATTCCCGAGTTTTATTTTGGAAGAATGGATTTGATGTACAACACCTGGGAAGAACTCGAGCAAGGAAAGAATTTTTCAGTAGTCGAATTAAATGGTGCAGCCAGCGAGCCAACGCATATTTATGATCCTAAACATTCCTTGTTTTTTGCCTGGAAAGAATTGGCGCGGCACATCAGTTATATGTTTCGCATCAGCGTTGAAAATCACAAACGCGGAATTCCTTATTTGTCACATAAGGTCGGGATGGAGCAATATAGATTACATTTGGAACAAAGTAATAAGATTGTAAATTTTTAAAATAATTAATACTCTTTTGTCATTCCGACAAAGGAGGAATCTCACAATCTGAATAACTTGATGTGATTTCTCTCTTGTCTTTCATGACGAGACGAAATGACAAGTTTAAGGTTTGAATAATGGTAAATTTAAAAAACATAGGCGTCGGTTTTCTGGTGAGTTTTTTAGGCTCAATTCCCCTTGGGTATTTGAATGTCATTGGTTTTGACATTTATAATTCCTCAGGAATGCCCTCCACGCTGTTGTATTTAGTGGGCGTGATTTGCATCGAATTCTGCGTAATCTTTTTGACGCTGGTTTTTGCAGATAAATTGCGTAAAAGAGAAACCTTAATAAAATACATCGAAGCTTTTTCGGTTATATTTATGTTTGTTTTGGGGTATGTGTTTTATTCAAGTGCCGGTTCAGATGACGCAAACAGAACTGTTTTTTCGAATACTTTTCAAAACTTTTTCGTCGCGGGAATAGTGTATAGCTGCCTGAACTTTATCCAAGTTCCGTTTTGGTTAAGCTGGAATTTATATTTGCTGAACGGTAAGTATATCGAAATTTCAAACAGCAGAAAATACGTTTATGTTTTCGGAACCCTGGCCGGAACATTTTCGGGCATGTTGGTTTTAATTCTTTCGCTTCATTATTTTGCGTCAAATGTTGATTTCCTGTCTAAATATCTGATGAAATTTATTATTCCACTTGTGTTTGTTGGACTGGGAGTTTTTCAGGGAATTAAATTTTACAGAAAGTATTACGGTTAAATTTCAATTCGTTTCATTTCCTAAGTTTTATTATATTTACCAGACTTAAAATTGCAAATGAAATCGAAGATTCACGAACACCAAAAAAACAATTTTTAAATTGTGAGTAATAACGTCATCATTACAGGAACATCACGTGGCATCGGATTCGAGTTGGCTTTGCAGTTTGCAAATGCCGGACATAACGTTTTAGCCATTTCCCGAAAAATACCACAAGGGTTGTTGGGAAACCGAAATATTACGTGTCTTTCTGTTGATTTATCCAAAGAAGACGAATTGGTTGCTGTTGAAAATTTTATTTTACAAACGTGGAAAAAAGTCGACATCATCGTTCACAATGCCGGAAGTTTGGTAAACAAACCGTTTGCACAAACTACACAAGAAGATTTTGAAAACGTATACAAAGTCAATGTTTTTGGCGTTGCCAATCTTACCCGCATTTGTTTGCCGTATTTGCAAAAAGGAAGTCATGTGGTTTCGATAAGTTCTATCGGTGGAATCCAGGGCAGCATGAAGTTCGCAGGACTTTCAGCTTATAGCTCAAGTAAAGGCGCGATAATTACGCTGTCCGAACTGTTGGCTGAAGAGTACAAAGAACAAGGCATTGCCTTCAATGTATTAGCACTTGGTGCTGTAAATACTGAAATGTTAAACGAAGCTTTTCCGGGTTATGAAGCTCCAATTTCTGCCAAAGAGATGGCGGATTATATTTTCAATTTTGCCTTAACAGGAAACAAATACCATAACGGAAAAATTTTGCAGGTAAGTTCATCAACACCTTAACTTTTAACCAGAAACTCGAAACCCCAAACCCGAAACCCTTTGAGCGACGTCTTATCCAAATATCTTCCCGAACATTCCGTTGATGCTTTGTTTGACTTAATCAAGGCAAATAATGTGCATCTCAAAATCGTTAACGAACGCCGAACACGTCATGGAGATTACCGACGCGCTATTGGTGGAAAACACGAAATTACGGTCAATGGCAATTTGAACAAATACCGCTTTTTAATCACATTGGTTCATGAGATTTCGCATTTGGTTGCTTATGAAAAATACGGCAGGTTTATAAAACCACATGGCAACGAATGGAAGATTACGTTTCAGAGTTTGATGGTTCCATTTATTCGGCCTGAGATTTTTCCGCATTCGGTGTTGCCATTGATTGCCAATCATTTCAGAAATCCGACAGCAAGCAGCGACACAGATGCCCGATTGGCTTATGCCCTAAAGCAATTTGACGAACGGAAACCTGATGTTCATTTCATACACGAAGTCCCAAGCGGCAGCATGTTCCGAATAAAAAATGGCAGGATTTTTCAAAAGAATGGCTTACGCGTAAAGCGCTATGAATGCCTGGAAGTCAAAACAGGAAGACTATATTTGTTTAACGCCAACGCTGAAGTTGAAATTTTACCGGGTTAAATATTTTATCACTCTGTAACTTTGTAACTTTGCGGCTTTGCAACTTATTAAAATGAACAAAAATTATTACGCAATATTAATGGCGGGTGGCGTTGGTTCAAGATTTTGGCCGGTAAGCACCACCGATTTCCCAAAACAGTTTCACGACATGCTGGGTTCTGGCGATACGTTGATACAAAAAACGTTCAGCCGTTTATCAAAATTAATTCCGAAAGAAAATATTTTGATATTGACCAACGAACGTTACAACGATTTGGTTTTGCAACAATTGCCATCGGTAAAACAGGAACAAGTGTTGTTAGAGCCAGCGATGCGAAACACAGCACCCTGTATTTTGTATGCTTCGTTAAAAATTCAAAAGCAAAATCCGGATGCAGTACTGGTTGTAGCGCCAAGCGATCACTGGATTGAAGACGAAAATGCCTTTTCAACAAACTTGCTACAGTGTTTCGACTTTTGTCAAAAGGAAAATGCCTTGATGACGTTAGGGATTCAGCCAACGTTTCCTAATACCGGTTTTGGGTATATCGAATTTGATAAATCTGATTCAAACCCAATTAAGAAAGTAAATCAATTTCGTGAAAAGCCCGATTATGAAACGGCGAAATCTTTTTTGGATGCCGGGAATTTCCTTTGGAATGGTGGGATTTTTATTTGGAGCGTAAAATCAATTACAGAAGCCTTTGAAAAGTTTCAGCCACAGATGAATGCGTTGTTCCAACAAGGTTCAGAAAGTTACAATACGTCCAACGAAAAGCAATTCATTGACCTAAATTACCCTAATGCCGAAGACATTTCCATTGATTATGCCGTGATGGAAAAAGCAAAAAACGTGTATGTCCTGCCAGCCACATTTGATTGGAATGATTTAGGAACCTGGGGTTCGTTGCATGATAAATTAGACAAAGACGACAATAATAATACGGTGGTGAATGCGACTGTAATTTTAGAAAACGCATCCAACAATATTATTCGTTCCGAGGCAAAAAAGCTTGTTATCATTGATGGTTTGAATGATTATATAATTGTCGATAACGAAAATGTGCTGATGATTTATCCAAAAAGTAAAGAGCAGGACATCAAGCGAATTACCGAAAAGGCTAATAAATTATAAAAGAAAAGGAGCAAATTAGCTCCTTTTTTATTCACCTTTATTTTGTGATTTTCTAATTTTTTTGAAAAGATTAGACGAATACACAAAGTCGGTTATGGCTTCATTATCCGTTTTGAAAATGTCTTTCTTGGTTCCTTCCCAAGCCAAAATACCTTGTTTCAGGAAGATTATTTTTTCACCAATTTCCATTACCGAGTTCATGTCGTGTGTATTGACTACAGTAGTAATGTTGTACTCAACCGTGATTTCATGTATTAGGTTGTCGATAAGTATTGCTGTTTTTGGATCGAGACCTGAGTTTGGTTCGTCACAAAAAAGATACTTTGGGTTGTTCACGATGGCACGGGCAATCGCCACACGTTTTTGCATTCCACCCGAAAGTTCAGAAGGTTTTTTGTGATTCGCTTGCTTTAAATCAACCCTGTGAATTACAAAATCGACGCGCTCTCTAATTTCGGCAGCCGTTTTAGTGGTAAACATCCGTAATGGAAACCCAACATTCTCTTCAACAGTCATGCTGTCAAAAAGCGCGCTTCCCTGGAATACCATTCCAATTTCGGTACGTAATGCTCTTTTTTCTGCATCTGTAAGTTCGGTATAAATTCTTCCGTCAAAAGCGATTGTCCCTTTATCCGGTGTATGGATTCCAAGCAGGCTTTTGAGCAAAACCGTTTTTCCGGAACCACTTTGCCCGATGATAAGATTGGTTTTTCCCGTTTCAAAAGTGGTTGTAATTCCCTTTAAAACTTTGGCATCGCCAAACGATTTTTCGACATTTTTTACTTCTATCATTAGGTTAAAAGTAATTGCGTTAATATATAATTCACTAAAATTATAGTTACAGATGTCCAAACAAATGACACGGTACTTGCCTTACCAACTTCCAGTGCACCGCCTTTCATATAATACCCGTGAAATG
>JAYURX010000224.1:0-1741 GCA_043755965.1 Flavobacterium sp.
GATGAGGAAGATGCCGCTTATTACGGAAATGCCTTTATGAATGGTTCGGCCAGCATAAAAGGACCAACAGGCAACTTGATGATAAAAGTTGACGCTGAATCTGCCAGAGGAACGGATATTAAAATCCCGATCAACGATGCGGAAGCTGTTGAAGATAGTAAATACATACGTTTCCGTACTCCCGAAGAAAAAAAGAAAAAGATAGGCGATCCTGCAGTTCAGTCAAAAAACTACAATGGACTCGAGCTTGAATTTAATTTTGAGATTACCGAGATTGCCAATGTTGAAGTCATTCTAGATAGGGAAAGCGGCCATGGGATGAAAGGAAAAGGAAATGGAACGCTGCTCTTTAGAATTAACACTTTGGGAAAATTTGAAATGTTTGGAGATTTTTCGGTGGTTTCGGGCTCGTATAATTTTAAATATGGCGGACTTATCGATAAGAAATTCGATGTAAAAAAAGGAGGTTCAATTAATTGGACAGGTGATCCAATGGCTGCAGTCTTGAATCTGGAAGCAGTTTATAAAACTACCGCAAATCCTGCCGTTTTGATTGATAATCCATCTTTCAATAAAAAAGTAGATGTAGAGGTCATTATAGGTATCAAAGGGGATTTGACCAACCCAGAACCTGATTTTAATATCAACTTCCCAACCATAGGAAGTTCGCTAAAATCGGAGATTCAATACAAATTGGACGATAAGGATACCAGACAAACCCAAGCTTTATACCTGCTTTCTACAGGGAGCTTTTTGAGCCCGGAAGGAGTGTCGCAAAGTCAATTATCCAATAATTTATTTGAAAAAGCCAGTAGCCTTTTTAGCGATATATTTTCAGGCGATAATGATAAGATTTCCATTTCACCCGAATATATTGTTGCGGACAGGACGCCTGGTCAACAAACGGACGGACGAATTGGCGTTACTGTTTCTTCCAAAATAAATGATCGGATTACGGTTAACGGAAAAGTCGGTGTTCCTGTTGGAGGAATTACGGAAACGGCAATTGTTGGCGACCTTGAAGTGCAATACCGTGTGAATAGGGATGGTACGCTTAACCTGAGAGTATTCAATAAGGAAAACGACATTACTTATATTGGCCAGGGAATTGGCTATACGCAGGGAATAGGAATGTCTTACGAAGTTGATTTTGATACTTTTAAGGAATTGGTAAATAAGATTTTCAAAAAAGACGTAATTGAAACAATTCCACCAGATGTCAAAATTAAGGTAGATGATTCAATGCTTCCTGATGAGATACAGAAACCTGACCAAAAAGACAGGAAAAAAGACGATCTAAAGCCCAATCAGGATGGAATTCGGATAGAGGATTAGCGTGAAAATCTTCTGTAAAAATTAATTACCTAAAAACTTATCAACGAAAACGATTGAATTTTGCCAGTTTTATTAATATAACAATATAATGGGTCAAACAATGGTTCTTGTTTGCTAATTTTACATTTTAATACTAAAATAATGTCAAAAACCATAAAAAAAATAGGCGTACTAACTTCAGGAGGGGATTCTCCGGGTATGAATGCAGCTATCCGTTCCGTGGTTAGAACCTGTGCCTATCATCACATTGAATGTATAGGGATTTACAGAGGTTATCAGGGAATGATTGAAGGCGATTTTAAGGAAATGGGACCACGAAGCGTTAATAACATTGTCAACAAAGGCGGAACTATCTTGAAATCGGCGCGTTCAAAAGAATTCATGACCGCAGAAGGCAGACAAAAAG
>JAYURX010000225.1:0-1737 GCA_043755965.1 Flavobacterium sp.
TCAATGATTTTTTATTGCTTTCTTCGCAATGCGCAATAAACAATTGTCCGGATTTTTGGATTTTGATAAAATCTTTAAAGCCAATCGGTTCGTTTAATTTTGGCAAATAATAATGCAGGGATTGTTTCATGGCACTTTCCAGAATCTTTTGAAATCTATCTATTTTGATTACTTTTCTTTCCGAATGCTCACAGATAATTGGCGTGATTTCCTGTATGCCGATTTCAGATGCTTTTTCCAAAAACCACTCGTAGCGTTCGTTCATTTTGGTTGGCGCAACCGCTAAATGCAAATGGAATTTTGGAGCTTGCTGTTTTTCAAAAGAAACAATTTTTACGGTACATTTATTATCTGATGCGATTGTAATTTGAGTTGTAAATAAAAAACCTAAACCATTTGTAACGTGCAAAGTGTCACTTTCTTTTTTACGCAATACTTTAATGATATGTTTACTTTCTTCCTTATCAAAAACAAAGGAAGTCTGGGTTTCATTAATGGTTGGATTATAAAATAATTGCATAGGTATCAGAATTCTATTCGTGCTTTTGAAACCACATTAGCATCCGAAAATTTATCACCTAAATATTTTTGATATCCCACAATTCCAATCATTGCAGCATTATCAGTAGTGTATTCAAATTTAGGGATAAATGTTTTCCAGCCGTATTTATTTTCGGCTTCTTTTAAAGTTTGGCGAATGCCTGAATTGGCAGAAACTCCGCCACCAATCGCAATTTGTTTGATTCCGGTTTCGGCTACAGCCAATTTCAGTTTATCCATCAGGATTAGGATGATGGTGTGCTGAACAGAAGCGCAGATATCCGCTTTATTTTCTTCGATAAAGTTTGGGTTTTCCAATACATTTTTTTGAATAAAATACATAATCTGTGTTTTCAAACCAGAGAAGCTAAAGTTCAAACCCGGTATTTTTGGTTTGGTAAACGGATATTTTTTTGGATTGCCTTCCTTGGCAAATAGGTCTATTAATGGTCCGCCAGGATAAGGAAACCCCAATATTTTTGCAGTTTTGTCAAAGGCTTCACCAACAGCATCGTCGGTTGTTTCACCAATTATTTCCATATTGAAAAAGTCATTGACCTTCACAATTTGGGTATGTCCGCCCGATATGGTCAAGGCTAGAAAAGGAAATTCAGGTTTGTCAAAACCTTCTTCGTCAATAAAATGCGCCAAAATATGCGCCTGCATATGATTCACAGCAATCAGCGGAATATTCATGGCCATCGCTAACGATTTGGCAAAAGATGCCCCAACCAAAAGCGAACCCATCAATCCCGGACCTTGCGTAAAAGCAATAGCCGTCAGTTGTTCTTTATTGATATTAGCTTTCTTCAAAGCTACGTCAATTACAGGTACAATATTTTGTTGATGCGCTCTTGAGGCCAGTTCGGGAACTACACCGCCGTATTCTTCGTGAATGCTTTGTCTGGCTACTACATTGGAAAGCACAACATCATTTCTTAAAACCGAAGCAGCGGTATCGTCACACGAACTTTCAATTGCCAGTATAAAAACTTCTTCAGGATGCATAAAACGCGTAATTTTTGAATTATATTTGACAGTCGATCTGAGAAAATCAATTGTAAAGATTTTTACAAAGGTAATTTTCTTTCCCAAGTCAAAAGAATAATTGGAAAAAATTAAAACAAATAACGGTTTTAAAAGATTTCGAAAGATATTTTTCCGCACTATTATTGCGCTGATTTTACTATTGTTACT
>JAYURX010000226.1:0-4034 GCA_043755965.1 Flavobacterium sp.
GCAAAAACATTTCTTATCACAAGAAGAATACAACTTTGAAGAAGAAGAGCAAATCAAGTTGATGTATCAAGCAGTGCAACAGTTAAATGATATCGAAAAAGCGCTTGTATTCCTGTATTTAGAAGACAAAGATTATACTGAAATATCAGAAACATTGGGTATCAGCGAAGTAAATGCTCGCGTCAAAATGAACAGAATTAAAGGAAAATTAAAAAAAATATTAAATCCCTAGGATTATGAAAGAGTTGGATTTATTAAAAAAAGCATGGCAGAAAGACAGCCATTCTTACGAACAAATTTCGGAAGGCGAAATAGATAAAATGCTGCATAAGAACTCATCCTCCATTGTAAAATGGATTTTGATTATTAGTGTCATTGAAGTTCTATTTTGGGCAGTTATCAGTGTGTTTTGTGATATTGATGAATATCTTACAAAACTACATGCTGAAGAGATTATGGTATATTTCAGGATAGCAAATTATATTAACTATGCTGTAATTTTGTGGTTCATCTTGAACTTTTATAGAAACTACATCAAAATTTCGACCACAGCATCGACCAAACAATTGATGCACGATATCATCAAAACTCGTAAAACCGTCAAGTATTATGTGTGGTATAATTTGATAATGATTTTGGTAACTCTTGTTGCGGGATTTATCATTGACTTTACCTATAACCCAATATTAAGACATAAATTGGAAGATGAAAATAATAGCTTTACTATGTGGATTACTTTTGGCTTTTTACTTTTAGCTACTATTATTATTGTTGGTTTGTTTTGGCTGTTTTACCGATTATTATACGGCATCTTACTCCGAAAACTAAACACCAATTATAGAGAATTAAAAAAAATTGATTTATAATTAAAAGTCCCGAAAGGGATTTTTTTTATACTTCTAAAAACGAAATCCAATTTTAACGCCACCCCATTTACTACTGGTTCCGGTGGCGAACTCCCTAGCAATCGTTACGCGCGAGTATTCAAAATAAAGTGTTCGGGTTTGCAATACAAGGCCATAATTTACCTGAGCAGTAAATCGTTCAACGTCACTATCTGCAATGGTGTATGGGCTTTTATGATTAAATAATCCTCCCTGCAATGTAGCATCATAACCAACAGCATATAGTAATGGCTGGGCATAACCATAAAGCGCAAATCTTTTTTTAGCTTTCAATACTGTAAAAGGTGAATTAATAATTCCGAATGTAGCGTTGAAACCTACTGACGCATTGGTAAACAAAGTTCCGATACGCAGCGTGGAATTGGTTTGCAACGAAAATAAATTCCGGTAGCGTAACACCTGCTTTTCATAACCTACTTCATAATTGAGTACTACATCATTCTTTATTTGGTTTTGCCAGCCTTCCGGAATAGTATTTCCTGTAGCCCTGTGAATTGCTACCTGCATCTCTTTACCAAATGCCCCCTGACCGATAAGTCCAATATTCAATACAGAAACTAAACGGGATTGATGCAGCGTGTCCGTTGCAACGGCAAAACTTTTTAGCATAATTGAAGCGGCAAATGGCCTGTGACCAAATTGAATATCCGGACTTTTAATATTATTGGGAGTAAAACCAATATGCTCAATCGAAATTCCATATTGAATTTCGCTGTGATGTGGTTTCAGTAATAAGTAGTTAATAGGATTGTGTCGCATTCCTGGTGACACCAGTTCAAAATTATAACCTTGTGTATAATCCTTGTCCTCTGAAGCAAAATAATCATTGTCATAATTAAACCGAAAATAACGCGGTGATTTGAGGTCGCGGAACGAAGCAGTGTTATCAATTTTCTGGGCAGTCAGGGAGGAAGAAAAGGCAAATATAAGCAAAAGGTATAATCCGTATTTTTTCATACTTTGATTTACGGAAATAGAGTGGCTCGGGTTTTTGCTTATCTTGTAATAAGAAATCCCGACACTAAGTCGGGATTTCTTATTTTGATATTCTATGTCATTTAATTTCTGATACAACGAACAGAAAGTGCCGTTTTCTTTAGGATAGAACTTCTGGTTACCGAGTTGTTAAGATTAACATTTAAACTATACGCCACATTTGTATTTGATGAAGTAGCACTCCACCAAAAAGCAACATCACCGAGACTATTGAATGGTTGATCTGCTGGTGTGTAGGTAAGTGTTAAATAGCCATATCCGCCCGGAAGTGCACTAAATCCTGCTTGGTTAGTTGCCAGAACAGCTGTACTTGACCATAAATCTCCCAAGTCTCTCATTTTTATTCCCGCTGCACTTGTGCCTCCTAAAAACGTAGTCAATGCTTTCCATTCTGTATCACTTGGTATGTGCCAACCCGTTGGTGCTAATCCTCTTGGATCATTAATAGCATACCAATTGTATAGCTTACCATAAATAGGTCCGTTCACAGTAGCATTTTCAAAATAACACCACGCACCGGTTGTCAAAGCATCCCATTCTGCCTTATCAGTTACTTCCGGGATAATATCTCCGTTTCTATATTTACTTACATTCAGATTGCTCTGCATCCATTGTCTCCCATTGATTATAACAGATGTATAATTATTTCCATCAGCGTCGACAACTGGACCTCCGATACCATAAAGTTGATTTAATGTAGAAAAAACAAGTTGATCTCCGTAGAATGTCCCATTGGAGTTTGTTCCATAGGCTCTAACATAATAAGTTGTATTATGCCAAAGCGATGTCAATATACATGAAAAGCCTCCGGTATCCGAATTAATTCCTGCTCCTGTTGCAACAGAACTCTCAACAGTTGGGTTTGGTGTCAAACCATAAACTATTCCGTACGCACTAGTTCCTGAAATAAACGATGGACTAATAACCCCAAAAACATTAGCCGATTCGTGGCCAATACTCGCTACTGATTTTGTTTGTACGGTAAAAATGGGCTCTAAAATTATTTCACCGCCAGTTTCACTATCACTACCACAGCCTATAAACAGAACTGAAATCAAGGAAAAAATAAGGATTTTTTTCATAATATTTAAATTTGCTAGAAAGCAAATGTAATAAATTTGTAGTAAGTTACAGCAACATTTTTTTTATAGCTTTTTGGACAACAGCGCAAATTTAAGTTCAAAGAAAATCACAACTTATGTTGATATCTCTTTTTTATCTAAATTCCATTGTCTGAGCTTGTTCAGTCGTTCCTGTTCTTCAATTTCTTCAGCAGGAATTACTTTTAAAAATGAAGGATGCTGCTCGATGGCATATTCTATTTTCTCTACAATCTGCTCAATGGTTTCGTTTTCATAATCTATCACCAATGGTTCTTTGATAATGAACGACTGCAGTATATTTTTCTTTTTCATACGCAAACCCTTTTTGTCAAACGAACGGCGAAAACCGTCAATTACAATTGGGACCACAACAGGTTTGTATTGTTTGATAATATGAGCTGTTCCTTTTCGAACCGGTTTAAAGGATTTGGTTGTGCCTTGCGGAAACGTAATTACCCAACCGTCTTCGAGTGCAATTCTGATGTTTTCTGTATCATTTGGATTAACTTCACGTTTTTCGGTTACGTCTTTTCCATCAGCACGCCATGTTCTTTCTACCGAAATAGAACCAACATACGATAAAATGCGTGGCAATAAACCAGATTTCATAGTTTCACTGGCAGCAACATAGTAGATATTCATCTTTGGCTGCCACAAATAGCCAACGTTTTTAATGTTATCCCGTCTTCCAGAAAGACTGGCATTAAAGACATGAAACATAGCCACTACATCGGCAAAATATGTTTGGTGATTAGAAATAAACAGTACGTTTTTATCGGGTAAGGTTTTTATAATTTCGGAACCATCAATTTGTAATTCGTTAAAACCTCTGTATCTTCTGTGAGTGATGACACCAAAAATTCGAATTAACCATTTTTTGATAAAAAGTATATGACCAAAAGGATTCCTTTTAAATAAACCCATAATTAAATTTTTATTAGTCCCGAGGTTTTGGGAGACAAATCTATACAAAAAGTAATAATTTATAAAACCAATTTTAGTGTTTCTTTTAATTCACTCAACATCATGG
>JAYURX010000227.1:0-1731 GCA_043755965.1 Flavobacterium sp.
CATCAATTCGCCAGGAGGAAGTGTATATGCAGGATTGGGAATTTATGACACTATGCAATACATCAAACCAGATGTAGCCACAATCTGTACCGGAATGGCAGCCTCAATGGGCGCTGTTTTATTGTGTGCAGGTGCAACCGGAAAACGCTCGGCTTTACCACATTCAAGAGTTATGATTCACCAACCTTCGGGCGGAGCACAAGGTGTTGCAACCGATATGGAAATCAACTTACGGGAAATGTTGAAACTAAAAGAGGAATTATACCAAATTATTGCACAGCATTCAGGGCAGACCTATGATAAAGTGCATAAGGACTCAGAACGCGATTACTGGATGATTGCTGAAGAAGCCAAAGAATACGGAATGATTGATGAAGTTTTAAGAAGAGGATAAAAGTTTGTAGTTTTTAGTTTGTGGTTTATTGTTAACCGTAAACTAAAAACCATAAACCATAAACGAATAAGATGGCAAAACAAGTTTTAGAATGTTCTTTTTGCGGAAGGAAAAAACCAGAAACCAATTTATTGATTGCTGGAATAAATGCGCATGTTTGCGACAGATGTATTGAACAGGCTCACGGAATAGTTTTAGAAGAATTAAAATCGGGCGGAACCGCTGCTTTGAAGTCGGCAACTGATTTAATTTTGAAAAAACCAAAAGAAATCCGTGGCTTCTTGGATCAATACGTTATTGGACAAGACCAGACTAAGAAAGTAATGTCAGTTGCAGTATACAATCACTATAAAAGATTGATGCAGCTGGAGCACGAGGAAAATGTTGAAATAGAAAAAAGCAACATCATCATGGTTGGTCAGACCGGAACGGGAAAAACACTGGTCGCAAAAACTATTGCACGAATGCTAGAAGTTCCTTTAGCCATTGTTGATGCAACTGTTTTAACTGAAGCTGGTTATGTTGGGGAAGATGTAGAAAGCATCTTAACCCGATTATTACAGGCGGCAGATTATGATTTGGCAAAAGCCGAAAGAGGAATCGTTTTCATTGACGAAATTGACAAAATTGCGCGTAAAAGCGATAATCCATCAATAACCCGCGATGTTTCCGGTGAAGGAGTGCAACAAGCTTTGCTGAAATTATTGGAAGGAACTGTGGTAAATGTTCCGCCAAAAGGTGGAAGAAAACACCCGGATCAAAAATTCATTGAAGTTAATACCAAAGACATTTTGTTTATCGCTGGTGGCGCTTTTGATGGTATTGAAAGAATTATTTCCAAACGATTGAACCGAACGGCCGTTGGTTACAGCACTTCCAAAAATGTTGACAATATTGACAAAGACAATTTACTTCAGTATATTATTCCAAAAGACATCAAAGATTTTGGATTGATTCCCGAAATCATTGGCCGACTTCCGGTATTAACTCATATGGATCCTTTGGACAGGGAAACGCTTCGCGCTATTTTAACCGAACCAAAGAATGCCTTAATCAAGCAGTATGAAAAATTGTTTGCTATGGATGATGTGAAATTCACCATTGATAACAATGCCTTGGATTTTATAGTTGATAAAGCTTTGGAATACAAACTGGGAGCAAGAGGGTTACGTTCGCTTTGTGAAGCAATCCTAACCGATGCGATGTATGAGTTACCCAGTTCGGATGAAAAAGAATTGCATATCGATGTTGATTATACGCGTGATGCATTAACCAAAAACCTTTTGAAAAGATTAGAAATAGCATCATAAAAAAATCCCTCAACTGAGGGGTTTTTT
>JAYURX010000228.1:0-4020 GCA_043755965.1 Flavobacterium sp.
AAGCTTGGAAACTCTAATAATTGTTCCGATTTCTTTGTGTAAATTATCAATGCAGCGCTCAATGTTTTCGAGACGATTGCCCTGATTGCTTCCTAAAGATAAAATGACCTGATGCTGCTTTTTCATGGAAGCACAAATTAACTAAAACTATTTTAGAATTACCCGACTGTTAATAACAATTTCTCAACAATCACAGCGAATTGATATCTTAAAACTTCCATAAAGCATAACCGATTTATGAGGAAAATGCTCTATTTTTGTTAAATAAAAGCGTTAACTAAATCTATTTTATCATGTTAAAGAATATCCTAAAAATAGTTGGAATTGTTTTGTTGCTGTTAGTGATTTCGGCATTTGCCATTCCGTATTTTTTTAAAGATCAGATCAAAGCTAAAATTTTGACTGCTATCAACGAAAAAGTAGATGCTAAAGTAGCTTTCGCTGATGCCGATTTGAGTTTGTTTAGAAATTTTCCCAACGCAAATGTTTCGATAGAAAAATTATCCATCATAAACAAAGCGCCATTTGAAGGCGATACTTTAGTAGCTTTTGACGAATTAAACCTGGAAATGTCTATCAAAGAATTATTTAATGATGACACTGAACCTATGAATATTGATGGGATTTCATCTAAAAATGGGTTGATAAATATCATTTTTAACAAAGACGGAATTGGCAATTATGATATTGCTTTAAAAGATAAAGATAAAGCGGACGATAAAAAAAGTAAACCGCTTTCGTTTAAAATAAAAGAATATTCTGTTGAAAATTTCAAGTTCAAATATTATGATGAAAAGTCAAAAATAAAAATGGTTTTAGACAGCATAAATCATGAAGGAACAGGTGATTTTGCTTCCTCAAAATTGGATTTGGTAACCAAAACTACCACCAAGGTTTCTCTTGACATGGACAAAGTAAATTACATGAAAAATGTTAACCTTTCCCTTGATGCTATACTTGGAATCGATTTGGATAAAAGCAAATATACTTTCAAGGAAAACAAAGCAAAAATCAACGAATTGCCTTTAGAATTTGATGGTTTCATCCAGCTAGTCGATGCCGGTCAACAATATGATTTGAAATTCAGAACGCCAACTTCTTCGTTCAAAAACTTCTTGGGATTAATTCCGGCGCAATATTCGAGTAACTTGAAGGATGTCAAAACCAGCGGAGATTTTACGGTTTCAGGTTTTACCAAAGGTTTGTACTCTGAAACTTCGGTTCCAAAATTCAATGTCGAAATTTCCTCAAATAACGCCTCTTTTCAATATCCTAATCTCCCAAAATCAGTTAAGAATATTATTATTGATACCAAAATCATCAACGAAACCGGCGTGATGAATGACACTTATGTGAACCTGGATAAATTATCGTTCCAAATAGATCAGGATGTTTTCAATGCTAAAGCCAATATTAAAAACATTTCCGAAAATGCTTTGGTGAATGCCGCTTTGAAAGGAACTATTAATCTAAGCAATGTTTCTAAAGCGTATCCTATTAAACTCGACAAACCCTTAACGGGAATTTTAAAAGCAGATGTTTCTACGGAATTTGATATGCAATCTGTTGAGAAAAGTGATTATGCCCGAATCAGAAACGCCGGAACAATGGATTTGACTGGCTTTAATTATACTGATGACGAGGGCAAAACCATGAAAATCAGTAAGGCTTTAGTCTCTTTTGATCCAAGCCGCGTGACTTTGAAACAATTCAATGCAACGACAGGGAACACGGATTTGGCAGTAACGGGCGTTTTGGAAAATTTCTATGGTTTTGTATTTAAAAGTCAGGAACTGAAAGGAAATTTTAATTTGAATTCGAATCAATTGGTGGTCAGCGATTTTATGACATCGGAAACGGATGCTAAAAAACAAGCAAAAGCAAATGAAGCGATGAAAATCCCGGCATTTTTGAATTGTACGCTGACGGCCAAAGCCAATACCGTTTTATATGATAATTTGGTTTTGAAAAATGTATCCGGAAAAATAATTATCAAAGACCAAAAAGCCACTTTGGAAAATGGAAAAACAGATATTTTCGGAGGTTCTATTGCTTTCAATGGAGACGTTTCTACCAAAGAAAAAATCTCTAAATTCAATATGGATTTAGGCTTGAATGGTGTTGACATTGCCCAAACCTTTACCCAATTGGAAATGATGAAAAAAATCGCGCCAATTGCCGGCTTCCTCAACGGAAAACTGAACTCAAAAATCAAGCTTTCAGGAAACTTAAAAGACAAGGAAATGACGCCAAACCTGACTAGTGTTACCGGAGATTTACTGGGACAGTTACTTTCAACGACTGTAAATTCAAATAATTCCGCTTTGCTGACACGATTGGATGACAAATTGGGCTTTCTCGATTTAAAGAAAATAAATTTAAATGATTTAAAAACAGCGTTGACATTCAAGGACGGTAAAGTAAATGTGAGACCTTTTGATATCAAATATCAAGACATCAAAATAACAGTTGCCGGAGCACATGGCTTTGACCAAAATATGAGTTATAATTTGAAATTTGATGTTCCGGTAAAATATTTAGGCACAGAAATCAATAATTTAATTGGAAAATTAAGTCCCGCTGACGCTAAGAAATTTGAAACGATTCCGATAAGTGCAATTCTTACCGGCAATTTTAAAAATCCTAACGTTACTACTGACGTCAAACAAGCTACCACGACTTTGGTCAACAACTTGGTAAAGCAACAAAAAGACAAACTGATTCAGTCGGCACTTGGTAATATATTGAATAACAAACCGAAGGATACTTCAAAAACGGCGACGCCAAAACCTAATGTAAAAGATTTACTTAATGGTTTGTTGAATAAAAAGAAAAAAGAAGAGCCAAAGAAACCCGAAACGCCTCCCGCCACAACTACACCAACAAAATAGAATAAAAACCCTTCTTTTGGAAGGGTTTTTATTTAAATAGAAATTTTTACGACATAACCTTCAGAGGTGCGGACGTTAAAAACCGTTCCGTCTTCAAAGATTAAGTATTGTCCTTTGATTCCCATTAGTTTCCCTGTATAATTAGGTGTTTTGTCCAGATTTAAACCGATTACTTTTGCGGGATATTGCAAAACAGGATAAACCAATTCGTGAAAATCTTCTTTTTCAGGATAATAAAATTCATGGACTTCTGCTGGCAGCAAATCCCTGACGCGTCTTTTTTCCTGAAGTATATCTATCTGTGAGATTTCATTCTTCAACATTTTCTGCCAATTGGTTTTGTCTACAAAATGATTCTTTAAAGCTACCTCTGTAATTCCGGCCAAATAGCGATTTGGCACTTCAACAATCGCAATGGCATGGCTCGCACCTTGGTCAATCCAACGTGTTGGAACCTGAGTTCCGCGGGTAACCCCAACTTTTACTTCGCTGGACAATGCCAAATAAACAATGTGAGGTTGCAGCTGTACTTTTTTTTCATATTCCAAATCGCGGTCTTGAATGTCTAAATGCGCCGTGCTCAATTCGGGTCTCATAATCCAATCGCCTGCAGAAGCTGAACTCATAAAACAATCATAGCAAAATCCCTGACGGAAAATCTTTTTCTTTTTACCGCAATTCAGGCATTGGTAACCAACGAAATTTATTTCCATCGATTTTCCCAGCAACTGATTTAGACTCAAAAAACTAGTCTCAAAAACCAGATAATACTGAATCGGATTTGAGCATTCGGTTTGCATTTTGGTCAATACGCCCTCGTAAGTCATCTTTTATTATTAAGATTATTTCTTATATTTGGTAAAGTTATACATCATAAATCAAATATGCCAATACCATTAATAAATTCTATCGCTTCCTGGGTTTTGAAACAGCGCATTCATCAGATTGAGTTGTTTCTGAAATATCCACATGAAGTGCAGGAAGAACTAATGATGAATCTGATTCGATTGTCTGAAGAAACAGTTATTGGTCAGAAATATGATTTCGAAAGTATTAAATCCTACCAGACTTTTGCGGAACGAATTCCGGTTTCTTCTTATGAAGATTTGGAACCGATGATTGAGCTTAC
>JAYURX010000229.1:0-4016 GCA_043755965.1 Flavobacterium sp.
CTTTAAGACTTTGGACTGCATTTCGATGCTAAACTAATTCCCTATAATTTAAGGAATATCGACAACTTTGTTTTAAATTCAATTTTAATTTGTAAAATAATAATCTGAAATATTAACGTTTAGAGAATTGGAATCTCTTACGTGCTTTTTTCTGACCGAATTTTTTACGTTCTACCATTCTTGGATCTCTTGTTAGTAATCCTTCTGGTTTTAGGATAGCTCTGTTTTCAGCTTCCACTTCACACATTGCTCTTGCAAGTGCCATTCTCACAGCTTCTGCCTGTCCTGTTGATCCACCACCAAATACATTTACTTTTACATCAAAGTTAGTTGCGTTTTCGGTCATAGACATTGGTTGCAACACTTTGTACTGTAAAGTAGCTGTTGGGAAATAGTTTTCAAATTCTCTTTTGTTTACAGTAATCTTTCCAGTTCCTTCTGAAACATAAACACGTGCCACTGCACATTTTCTTCTACCGATTTTGTGAATAACTCCCATTACTTAAGATCGTTTAGGTTAACTGTTTTAGGTTTTTGCGCACCTTGTTTGTGCTCAGTTCCTACAACAACATTTAAATTTCTGAAAAGTTCGGCTCCCAATTTATTTTTTGGCAACATACCTTTCACTGCTTTTTCAATTAGCAAAGCAGGGTTTTTTGATTGCAAAACCTTTGCAGTCAAACTTCTTTGTCCTCCCGGATAACCTGTGTGTCTGATGTACGTTTTGTCATCCAACTTGTTACCTGTTAGGTTGATTTTTTCTGCGTTGATAACAATTACGTTATCTCCACAGTCGACGTGAGGTGTATAACTTGGCTTGTATTTACCTCTAAGAATCATAGCGACCTTTGAAGCAAAACGACCTAAGTTATGACCATCAGCATCTACAATGATCCACTCTTTTGTAACAGTGGCCTTGGTTGCAGATTGTGTCTTGTAGCTTAATGCGTCCATAATATTTTTTTAATTAAACATTCCATTCCCAATAAAGGGAGTGCAAAAGTACAATTATTTATCATATATGCAAACTTGATTTTAATTTTTATTTCCAATTGAAAATCAATCCCATATAAAACAAAAAAGGCCAACTTACTAATGAGCTAAGTTGGCTTTTTTGAAGAGTATAATTTTATACGATAAATAAATTTGCTATGTTAACCGTTTCTTGTGTAGTTAATGGCTCATCAAATGCTTCAGTTCCTGCATTTACCCCAAAAAGAGTGGAGGCATTGTATCCAGCTTGTGTGACATTTTCTTCTCCGTTATAAACTGGCTGTGCTTGAGCCGGAAGCCCACCTCTGTCATTTCCAACTATCCAGCCTTTTTGATCTCTTAATCTTCTAACCTCAGAAGCATGACGTGCTTCAACAGAATGAATCTGCAAAGCTGCAGTCAGTAAATCGGGTGTTGATATTAAATTGGCAGCCTGTCCTTTATAAGCTCTAACACCGGTGTCTTCAAAGGCCTGTGCTAAAGCCAGGAATGTTGGATAATCATTAAAGGGATCAAATAATCCTCCGACTGTAAAGTCAAAGGTAGGTTTTGCTACAAAGTTCGCACTTGCAGTTCCACCTAATCCGGCAATCAAAAAAGCAACGTGGTCACTTTCATGTTGCGCAATTTGTTGAAAAACTTTTAAGTCACGACCAGCGTTTTCACCTGGTGGGATAACATTCGAAGCTAATCCCATCTGATAGAATTCATCTTCAAGATATTCTAAAGTCAATGCCAGTTGAAGCGCTCCAATTGGAGTACTTGGAGTTGGAGTAATGTCTGCAGCAAAAGCTTTATTTGAAAAAGCAGAAAGTCCGAATGGGATCGACGCCAAAGCTACTGTTTTCCCAATTTGTCCGAAATTGCTAAAACTTTCTCTTCTGTTGCTTGGTGACTTCATTAATTTATCGTCACTAAAGCATTCGAGTATTTTTGAAATATTCATGATATATATTTTTTAGTTTATAGTATTAAGGTAAGTACAAAGCAGTAAAATTAGTTGTAATAAATCCATCAGCAATAGCTATGACTTGTGAAGGATTTTTTACGGTATCTAATCCATTTTCAGGACTCACAATATCGTCTCCTGCAAAATCTTTTGAATTTGGATTAATCAAACTTCGGATGGCAGACGCATGTCGAGCTTCAACCGAAACAATTTTTCCTGCTAATAATAAGTATTCAGGATTAGTAAGGAGTTTTCCAGCACCATTATAGGCTGCGACTCCTGTATCTTCCAATGCTTTTGCGGTTGCGAGTACTTGAGTACGGTCGCTGAAGTTTAAAGTTCCATAATCAAAAGCAAGTGTTGGTAACAACTGTTCAGTAGGATTTGGTAAAGCACCAGTCAAAGCCGCTTTAAAAAATTCTCTATGAATCACTTCATGATTATACAAATCTGTTAGCACAGCTCTGTCTTCAAGCGAAAAGTTTGAATTAAAGCCAGTTGCATTTACCACTTTTGTGTAAAAATCTGCCTCCAATTGTTCTAATGCATAAGCATAGGTTAAAACCCCAAAATCGCCTTCTCCTAAATCAAAAACCCCATTTCTAAGCCCAGGAAAGTGCGGGTCATCATCATCACTGTCACTACTGCACCCTGTAGCCATTAATACGCCTGCGCTTACTACGGTGAGTCCACTGAGTTTTAGAAAACTTCTTCTACTGGTAAAAGAAGGTCTCACTTCGCTAATTTTTACTTTGTTTTCCATAATTTAAATTTTTTATTGTAAATATTTTTCTTAAAGTTTTCGATTTTTAAGGAAATGTAAAGTTCCGTCTAAATGAAATCTTTCAACTTACACAACTATTTATCATTATTGCATAATTACCATACATATAAAATGCATTGCAATCCATACAAATGGCAGCTTAACTATAGGATTGCATTGGTAATCAAAACAACACCTATACAAACAAAAAAAGCCAACTTACTAATTTGCAAGTTGGCTTTGAGATTGTATGAAAGTATTTACACAATAAACAAATTAGCTATGTTAACTGTTTCCTGAGTTGTTAATGGCTCATCATACGATTCCGTTCCGGCATCTACGCCAAAAAGAGCGGCGGTATTGTAACCCGCTTGAATGACATTTTCTTCTCCATTATAAACTGCCTGTGCTTGAGCGGGAAGTCCTCCTCTATCATTACCTACAATCCAGCCTTTCTGACCTCTTAATCTTCTAACTTCTGATGCATGACGTGCTTCAACAGAATGAATTCGCAATGCTGCAGTAAGTAAATCTGGTGTTGATATTAAATTGGCAGCCTGTCCTTTGTAAGCTCTTACTCCAGTATCTTCAAATGCCTGGGCTAAAGCCAGGAATGTTGGATAATCATTAAATGGGTCAAACAATCCTCCCACTGTAAAATCGAAAGTGGGTTTTGCCACAAAATTTGCGCTTGCGGTTCCGCCTAACCCTGCAATCAGAAAAGCAACATGATCTGCCTCATGGTCGGCAATTTGCTGAAAAACTTTTAAGTCTCTTCCTCCGTTTTCTCCCGGTGGAATAACATTGGAAGCTAATCCCATTTGATAGAATTCGTCTTCAAGATATTCTAACGTCAATGCTAATTGTAGTGCACCTATTGGCGTACTTGGAGTTGGAGAAATGTCTGCGG
This sequence comes from Flavobacterium sp., assembly GCA_043755965.1. Taxonomy (GTDB): domain Bacteria; phylum Bacteroidota; class Bacteroidia; order Flavobacteriales; family Flavobacteriaceae; genus Flavobacterium. The sequence goes on from JAYURX010000229.1 coordinate 3,616, forward strand.
CAAATGCTTTATTTGATATAGCAGAAAGTCCAAACGGAATTGATGCTAATGCTAATGTTTTTCCAATTTGTCCAAAATTGCTAAAACTTTCTCTTCTGTTGCTTGGTGACTTCATTAATTTATCGTCACTAAAGCATTCTAATATTTTTGAAATATTCATGATATATATTTTTTTATAGTTATAGAATTAAGGTAAATACAAAGCGGTAAATTCGGTAGTTATAAATCCGTCCGCAATGGCAAGCACTTCTGAAGGATTTTTAACAACATCAAGTCCTGTGCTAGGATCAACGACATCATCACCGGCGAAATCTTTGGAATTTGGATTGATTAAGCTTCTGATAGCAGAAGCATGTCGGGCTTCAACGGAAACAATTTTGCCTGCTAATAATAGGTATCCC
>JAYURX010000230.1:0-4015 GCA_043755965.1 Flavobacterium sp.
TTAATAAAATCTATATCGGGAATTCGTGGCACCATTGGAGGCAAAGTGGGTGACAATCTAACCCCTGTTGATGCTGTGAAATTTGCTTCGGCTTATGGAACGTTTCTGAAGCAAAATTCCAATAATGAAATTCCAAATTCCAAATTAAAGGTTGTAATTGGTCGTGATGCGCGCATTTCGGGACCGATGATTCACAATTTAGTAATGAATACGTTACTGGGATTGGGCATCGATGTTATCGACTTAGGACTTTCCACAACGCCAACAGTTGAAATTGCTGTTCCTTTGGAAAAGGCTGATGGCGGAATTATCCTCACGGCTTCACACAATCCGAAACAATGGAATGCTTTGAAATTATTGAATGCCAGAGGCGAATTTTTGAGTGGAAAAGAAGGCGAATTGATATTGGAAATTGCCGAATCGGAAGCTTTTGATTTTTCGGATGTGGATTCTTTGGGAGAAATTACGGTAAATGACGCTTATATGGATATCCATATTGATGCCGTTTTGGAATTGCCTTTGGTAGATGCCGGAGCTGTTGCCAAACGCAAATTTAAGGTTGTTGTTGATGGTGTAAATTCTTCAGGAGGAGTTATTATTCCGAAGTTGTTGGAACTAATGGGCGTGGAATGCGTGAAATTATACTGCGAACCAAATGGCCACTTTCCGCATAATCCCGAACCATTGAAAGAGCATTTGGGAGATATCTGTAAATTGGTTGTAGAAGAAAAAGCTGATTTTGGAATTGTTGTTGATCCGGATGTAGACCGTTTGGCGTTCATTTCTAATGATGGCGAAATGTTTGGCGAAGAATATACGTTGGTCGCCTGCGCTGATTATGTATTGAGCAAAACTCCGGGAAATACGGTTTCCAATATGTCTTCTTCCCGTGCGTTGCGCGATATTACCAACAAACACAACGGAAGTTATCAGGCGAGTGCTGTTGGCGAAGTGAATGTGGTTGAATTAATGAAGAAAACCAATGCCATAATTGGAGGCGAAGGTAACGGCGGAATCATTTATCCGGAGTCGCATTACGGAAGAGATAGTTTGGTTGGCGTTGCCCTGTTTTTAACCTATCTGGCAAACCAAGAGAAAACCGTAGCCGAACTGCGCGCATCGTATCCACAATATTATATGAGCAAAAACAAAATTGAGCTGACGCCACTAATTGATGTGGATGCTATTTTGGTTGCCATGACAGAGAAATATAAAAATGATAGTTCGATAGGCTCACTATCAACAATTGACGGAGTGAAAATTGACTTTGCTGAAAACTGGGTTCATTTGAGAAAATCGAATACCGAGCCAATTATCAGAATTTATACAGAAGCGGTAACGCAAGCTGAAGCTGATAAGTTGGCATTGCGAATTATTGATGAGATAAAAGCTGTAGCGGGATTATAAATAAAAAACCTTTCCATTTGGAGAGGTTTTTTATTTATATATCCACATAAAAACTGGCTTTTTACTTGCTTTTAACATTGGGTCAATTATTTTCATATTGTTGTTTGATATTGTCGGACAACCCCAGCCTTCACCGGTGCCATCGGGATAGACTTCTTTTTCGGGCACTTTTTCCCAGGAATGAAAAACGATATAACGGCTTTCGGCATTGCTGTTTGTTGCTTCCAATCCGTGCAACACATATTTGATATGGATTCCCCAATCGCTGTAAGCTCTTTTCCCAATTTTATATTTTCCTAAAGACGAACAATGGCTACCGTCAACATTACTAAAACTTGGATTATCCTTTGACCAATCCTGACTCCAGGGATAATTTCCACAGCCATGTCCAACCAGCATAGTCATTATAGTTGTATTTTTCTTGAAATCGTATACAAAAAAACGATTGAGTCCGGAGTGAATGCTCATGTCAATCAGTATGCAGAAATCTTCATTATAGTTGTTTTTTTTACAAAAAGTTAAGGCCTCTTTGGATTTGGTTTCTATACGAGTGATATCGGTTTTGGGAATGTTGTTTTTGGAGACAACCCTATTGTATCTATTATAGCCAAAGGCGCTAACGACAATAATAAGCACGAAAAGAAAAGCTTTTTTCATTTGGAATTTAGGTTTTATGAGGATCTTTGTATAAAACGTAAATAATCAAATAATATTATCCTGCTCGTTTGATTAGTTTGTGATAAATAAAAATTACTACACTGGTAATCAGCCAATAGTAAAAAGAGATTGCTAAAATGTAGGCTATAAAATACATTGTCCAAATTCGAATATATTCTGACCAATTGATATTCCAATATTTTTCGATGAAAATCAAGTCGTCAATAATTATGAAAACCCAATATCCAATTGAAAATAGGATTAAAAGATATTTGAATAGACGAAGAGCTTTTTTAAAGGAGTTTTTCATTTTAGGAAGAGTGCCTGTTTCGATAAATCTTTAATAGCTGGGCAACCTGGTTATCGGTAATGTCATAATCTTCAAGGCATAGTTCAATGATTTCATTTTTGTTTTTGAAACTCAGATAGTACGCATCGTATTCTCCTTTACCGTATTTTGAATAGGTGTATTTCTTTTTCACTATTATTCTTTCTTTTTTGATATTGTTCCAAGGGATTAAATGCTTTGAATCATAGTTTATCCCTTGACCGTTTATAATAATTTTACGTTTGTAAGTTAGCGTCTTTATTAATTTTATTGCAAAGCCAATGATAAAAAACGAACCTAAACCTAGTGTAAGATAATCTTCCTTAATGTCTATTTTCCCAGAACTGTCTCTTGTCAAATAAATCAGATGTCCTCCAAAAGCGATAAAAATACCATAAGCTACAGCTTTAAAAATGATCCATGATCTGGATAAGGTAATAATGGTTTCACGTGGCGTTGTATTTTCTTTTAGTATTTCATCATTACCCTTTCGGTATTGAATTTCGGACACCAATACATAAAACAACACTGAAGAAAGGGCAAAACACGCGCCGGCTATAAGGTAACTTGTTGTAAATGATAAAAAAGTGCCAACTATAGCGGCAATAGCAATAATGCAAATGACAGTTAATCCAATTTTGGTGTCTCTGGGATATTTCATTATTTTTTGTTCATTTCCATATAGTCAAAGACCAAATTCGATAATGCTTTAAGTCCGGTTTTAAAAGCACTGTCATCAAGGATAAACGAAGGGGTATGATGTGGTCCGGAAGTTTTGGCATCGGCTCCTTTTGGCAAACCGCCAATAAAAAAGTACATGCCCGGTACTTTTTGTTGGAAGAAAGAGAAATCTTCAGCACCAGTAAGAGCAGGTACTAATTGGACATTTTCTTTACCTGCGGATTTTTGGAGTGAAGGCAACATATCAGCCGTTAATTTTTCATTATTGAACGTAACAGGATAGTAATGTTCGTATGGTAGAATGACATCTGCTGTTGCACCTGCAGCTTCAGCGGTTTTTTCGGCGATTTGTCTAATTCGTGCATAGATCAATTTTTCGTCCTCGTCACTAAAAGTTCTTACCGTTCCTAACATTTCAACATTTTCTGAAATGATATTATCCCGATTTCCTCCATGAATAGAACCAATAGTAACCACAGCAGGATTTTGTGTGATATTGACGTTACGGCTAACAATAGTTTGCAGATTATTGATGATTTGCGCCGACACAACAATTGGGTCAACGGATAACCAAGGATAGGCGCCATGCGATGGTTTACCGTTAACCGTTATTTTGACGGTGCCAACGGCTGCCATGAAACCACCAGGGCGATAATTAATTTTACCTATTTCAGTTAGGGCAGCCATATGCAAACCAAAAATCACATCTACTTTTGGGTTTTCCAGAACACCTTCTTTTATCATTAATGCTGCGCCGCCTTCTTCTCCGGCTGGTACACCTTCTTCGGCTGGTTGAAAGATAAATTTCACGGTGCCTTTAAGCTCTTTTTTCATCCCGGAAAGTATCTCGGCAACACCCATTAATATAGCTACATGCGCATCATGACCGCAAGCATGCATCACGGAAGTTTCTTTGCCGTTGTACATGGTTTTTACTTTCGA
>JAYURX010000231.1:0-4014 GCA_043755965.1 Flavobacterium sp.
AAACTTGACTTTTAAATTGAATATCTACAATTGAATTTGGATTTAATTCATACCTATAAAGTCCGGTTTTACCAATTGAAAAAAGGGAATTATCTCTAATAATTAAATCAAAACAATTTTGATTAATGGTTGTGACTAAAATCGGTTCATTTGGATTTTCAATATTGAATATTTTAATTACATCATCACAAACAAAAAGATAGTTGCTGTAAAGTGCTAAACCTTTTGGTGAAGTTAGATTTCTTGTATGAACTAGTACTGGATTGTTTAAATCTGTTGTGTTATATACTTGCAAGACATTTAAATCATTTCCACAAAATGTTCCAGAATGCAAAGTTACAAATGAATGAGTGGCATTAGCAACTACTGGGTCGCAAGATGTAAAATGTTGAACGCTTGATAATTGAATTGGATTTTCAGGATTTTCTAATGAATAAATAAACATGCCGTTTCTTGAACCAACAAATAAATATTGGTCATAAGAAAAAAGGGTTTCAATATTAAAACCAATTTCTATTTCGTTTACACTTACAGGAATGGAAGGATTTAAAAGAGAAAAAACATTCAATTTAGAATTGTCAACAGCATAAAGATAATTCCCTTTTAAAGCAAATATCGCCAAAGAACCTCCTTGACCATCCCCATTTGATAAATTATCACTATCAGAAGAACAACCTAAAAGTAGAAGTGTAGATATAGATAATAATATTATAATTTTTTTCATAATTAAATTATTTTTCAATCCAGTTTATAATTATTTTATTATTAGTTCCGTTTCCTTCAAAACCTTGAGGCGAAATCTTTTGTGGAAATGAATTTCGAATTCTATTTGTTATCAAAATAGAATTATTAATAACATTATAATTCACACTGACTAAATCCACCGCTTGATTAACATATAAAACATTATTTCTTATTGCCATGTCGGTTGCACCCGGAAAGCTTATATAGGATATAACTATTGGATTGATAGGGTTAGAATAGTTATAAACTTGAAAACCTTTATTAACATCGTTAACAAACATTAAATCATCTTTTATATAAATTTTTCCAGCTTGAATAGAAGTTTTAGGATTTTCAATCACAATGGAATTTTCTAATTGAGTCCGAGTCATATATACAGGTTTGTAATCATTACTTATCGAATTTTCTTGATTTGAAGAAAAACAACTTGAAAATAATTGACAAATAAGTAGTATTAAAAATAGAAGTTCTTTTTTCATTTTTTCATTTTTTATAAAGAGGATATTTTTACAAAATGGTTGCGTAAAAGAATACTAAAGTTAATTATTTTGTGCTTAATTATTTCTTTTTCAATACTTTGTACTGCTCATAACATTCGCTAATGGCATCCATAATCTGCAGGTCATTGGCAGTTTTGATAAATTCTTCGGAATAGCTGCAACGGGTTAGGATTTCGGCAATTTCTTTTTTGTCAATACCAAGAAGCACGCCAAGGGTTTCCCTGTCAAACTTAGATTCTAAAAGGTTTCTAACGGTATCGTCCTTTTTCATCTGTTTGAGTTTTTTAAGCTCGTTGGTCTTCTTACCAAAGAAATTATACAACATATCTGCCGGATTGAAAATAGAACCTAAGACTCGGGTAAAAGCACCGGGCGAAGTGTCGCCGGTTTCATATCCTTGTGGCAAACCCGAAATACTGTAACGGTAGTTTTCTCTGTCGGGAATAAGTTTTGAATCTATTTCAAGGTAACCCGTTAAATCATATTTTCTAACAATAACCTCTTCTAAAGCAATGGCCTTTTCTGTCAACAATAATTTGGCAGTACCATTTTTCAGCCAATCATTTGTTACCCTTACTCTCAGGGATTGATAACCAAGTAAAGCTATGTGTAATGTATCATTTACACTTACTTCCAATTCAAAGTATCCTTTTACATCAGTTGTAACACCTTTTACTTTGTTTATGTTTATGACATTAACATTAGAAATAGGTTTCAAAGTATTGTCGTTGATAATAGTTCCTGTAACTTTTTGCGATATCTGATTGACTTGCGCGATGGCACTTAGGGAAAACAGGAATAAAAGGAAAACTGTAAAATATCTCATAGCTATTTTTGATGGTTTAAAAGTATGAAACTCTTTTATGATATTATAAAGTTTGGTATCAGAATTAGAACAAAATTAACAAAACAGGGAAATTCCAAATTCTAAATCCCAAATCCCAAAAAAACTTCCGCCATTTTAATTAAAAAAAACTCCGATTTACAAACAAATCGGAGTTAGTGATATTCCAAATAATTGGAATTTGGAATTTTTTATTTTGGAACTTTAAATCCCGAAGCTTCGGGATTAGCTTTTTCTAGGTCTTCTGCTTTTAGCAGCTTCAAATGAACGACCTGCCGGTTTATCACTTGAACCTTCAGAACGTCTCGGTGCCCTTTCTTCTCTTTGAAAAGAACCTGGTTCTCTTTTTGGAGCAGCGCTATCACGATTGAATCCGCCTTCTCTTCTTGGTCTGTCTGAAGAACTTCTTTCGCTTTTGAAACCACCTTCTCTTGGAGCTAAGCTTCTTTCACTTCTGAAACCACCTTCTTTTCTTGGTCCGAAACCTCCTCCACCAGAACTTCTTCGTTCTCCGCCACCTGAGCTTCTTTCACCTCTGAATCCGCCACCACTTCTTCCGTTATGGTCACGTCTTTCGCGGCTTCCGCCATCATTTTTAGAAATCTCAACGTTGATTCTTCTTCCATTCATATCAAATCCGTTAAGGACTGACATTACTTTTTCGGTATGTTCTCCGTCAGTATTAAAGAAAGAGAAACCTTCTTTTACATCTACTTTAAATACGTCGTCGCGACCTAAATCAAGCGTATCTTTCAGGAAGTCCTTCAACTGCATCCAATCAAAATCGTCTCTTGAACCAATGTTTACGAAATAACGAACAGGATCTCCGGCTCTGATTTCTCTTGGCTCTGAACTTCTTTCACTTCTTTCTCCACCTTCACCAGATAAATCACGTTTCTTTTTGTAGTAAGCAATAAATCTGTTGAATTCTACAGAAACCATTTTCTTGATTAGTTCTTCTTTCGATAAACCATCAAGAACTTCGTTGATAGCCGGAAGATAGTTGTCTATCTCGTGGTCAACTTCTGTATCTTTAATTTTATTTGCTAAGTGCAATAATTGGATTTCGCAGATTTCAATTCCACTTGGAATTGTTTTCTCCTGGAATTTTTGCTGGATGATTCTTTCGATTGAATTAATCTTACGCAATTCACTTTTAGTGATGATTACGATAGAAGTTCCTAATTTTCCTGCTCTACCTGTACGGCCTGAACGGTGAGTATAGGTTTCAATTTCGTCCGGTAATTGATAATTTACTACGTGAGTAATATTATCTACGTCAATTCCACGAGCCGCAACGTCAGTCGCAACAAGCATTTGAATTTGACGGCCACGGAACGATTTCATTACACCATCACGTTGCGCTTGCGATAAATCGCCGTGCAAAGCTGCTGCGTTGTAACCATCTTCGATTAACTTTTCGGCAACCGCTTGAGTGTCTCTTTTAGTTCTACAAAAAACTACTGAGAAGATATCCGGATTAGCATCAGCCAATCTTTTCAAAGCCTCGTAACGGTCACGGGCATTCACACAATAAAATTCGTGTGAAACGGTAGCCGTACCAGAGTTTTTACTACCAACAGTTACTTCGGCTGGATCATGCATAAATTTCTTAGCAATACGCGCTACTTCCGCAGGCATGGTTGCTGAGAATAACCAAGTATTTTTTTCGTCTGGAGTATCAGATAATATCGAAACGATATCATCATAAAATCCCATATTCAACATCTCATCTGCTTCATCAAGAATACAGAAATTGATGTTTTTAATGTTTACCAAGCCACGATTAATCATGTCCTGCATTCTACCCGGAGTTGCCACAATTACCTGTGCTCCGCGTTTAATCTCTCTGGCTTGTTCTGTAATGCTTGCACCACCATAAACTGCCACTGTATGTAAACCTTTTACATATTTTGAGTATTGTTT
>JAYURX010000232.1:0-1722 GCA_043755965.1 Flavobacterium sp.
TCACTTGTTTCTTAAATTTAGTTCTATTTCTGTCTATATAATCAAATATTCCGCCTCGGCAACCATTATTTTCATACCAATCAAACTGTACATTCGTAACGGAAAAAAGTGGAAGGTTGAGTATTTCTTCTAAAGCTAAATATGCAATATCTCCAACTTTTAAATTTTCAGTTTTACATTTATGTTTTGCGTCTGTAATTGTCGTGTCGTTTAGCTTTTCTATTAAGTATGGAATTGCGGCATCTTTACTAGCAATAATTTTCCAATAATCTGAATTGCAATCTAAAAAATCTGTCTTAGCAAATTTTAGATTTTCAATTTTTGATTTTAAAACATCATTTTGCCCACAACAATTCGGCAAATTAAACACGATTAGTAACAAGGAATATATTTTTAATTGTCTCATTTCAGGGTTTTCTTTTTTAGCACTATGTAGCGTCCTGAAATAGGTTGACATTTTTTTACTTTGTTTTCAATTCAAATTTAGATAAATAATTTCTTTATTCCTACGATACGATTTATAAGGTATGTCGGCATTTAAATGGACGCTAATGGGCGTTCTTCCTTTTAAGCTGTCATGAGGTCGTAAGGTGTTATAAATCTTTACAGCGCGTCGAACCATCTTCTGTGCTATTGTTTTATTTGGAATGGTCTGATTGAGTCCAAATTCATACTTCATGGTTTTGTTTAGGCGTTCTGCAAGAGCATTTTCATAAGGATCGTATTGTTCGGTCATGCTTATAAGAATATCATTGTCTTGTAGCATTTTCACGTATTCTGGCCAGCAGTAATGGAATCCTCTGTCCGAATGGTGGATTAGTTTTGTATTTGGATATTTTCTGTTTTTCAGAGCCATTTTTAAAGCTTCTATTGATAATGAAGCTTTCATATTTGTTGCTATATAAAACCCCATTATTTGTTTTGAATAGGCGTCTGTTACTAAAGCTAAATAGGCATTTTTTCCATTTAGTCTTAGATAAGTAATATCGCTAACCCATAGTTCTTCGGGTTGGTTTGGTACTTTGTTCTGAACCAAATTTTTAAATTTTCTGAAGAGATGATTGGAGTTTGTGGTTCTTGTAAAGTTACGTTGTTTAGGCACCAGTAGGGTATTAGCCCGTAGAAAACCAAAGAAATTATCGCGTCCCATTTTGATATTCTCTTGCTTCATTTGGTCTTGTAAGAGCAGGTGTAACTTTCTTCCTCCGGTTGCCTGGTTTATTTCGCCTCTTTTATCGATGACCATTTTTACAAGCTTCTCATTCTCAGTTTTTTGTTTTTTACAGCCGTTCATTTTTTTGTAGAAGGCTTGTCTTGATATCCCGAAGCATTGGCAGAGCCATTTAATTTTAAAATGGCTTTTTTCTTTAGTTCCACTTCTTTGGCCAATGATTCGGGCAGCGACTTTTTTGCGTAATCGTTCCCGGTATCAATCTCGGCTTCTGCAATTATCATCTGCTGGAAGTCCTTTATGAACTCCAGTTCTTCAATTCTTTCCTTTAGTTTTTTGATTTCGTCTTTCTTGGCCATTCCTTTTTGCTTTTGCTCTAAGGTAGTATATTTTTGCAACCAATAATAAATTGCATTGCGACCGACTTGGTATTTAATCGATGCATGATTGACAGAAATTTGTCCGTTACAAACTTCATCAATGATCTTTAATTTTAAGTCAAATCCAACGGATTTTTTCTGACAGGTGAGTTTCTTTTCTTTCATATTGTC
>JAYURX010000233.1:0-1721 GCA_043755965.1 Flavobacterium sp.
CGATAGCTGCGATAATCACAATGAATCGAACCGCAGGAGTCATTTTTTGTTTACCTGTCAACAATCCTGCTAAAACACCCACAAGGACAAAAAGCATTACTGCGGGGCGGATCATATAAATAAAAAAACCACCCACAATTAGCAACAACAATCTTTTTTTAGGAAATTTAATAGCATACGTAAAAATCATCAGTCCCATAAAGATAAGGGAACCTTTTCCTAAAGAAACTGTCCAAAAGTGCATGTTCGGAAGAAATAACAACAGAGTTAAAAGATCATATTTGCCAAAAACAGTAACTGGTACCGTAATGTTTTCCCTAAAAAACAAATAAGCATATACAAATCCAACATAACCGAACCAGGCGTACAATATCATCATAGTTGGATATGAAAGCCCGAATTGAATAAAAAAGGCAGAAAAATTATCTATAAATCGTGTACCGGTATAACTAAGATCCCAATCGCTGCCAATTTCTAATGCTGATTTATAATATTCAAAAGAATCAGATCCACTATTGGTGGCATACAACATATAAATTCCTAAAAACAGGAGATGGTAAATAAATAGCCGGTTGAGTAACTTTCTTGATAAAAAAGGGTTCTTCTTTACAATTCTGCTTACAAACACCTGATTTATTAAAAAAAGTAAAATTATAAATACAAACTCCATAAATCCTTAAGGTTTGGTTCTTAAAAAGAATCCGTAAAATGATTAGTTATAACTAACATATATGAAAAAAAACTAATAAAAATTAAAACAATTCCAAGTCTCCAATACTGTACTTCCAATTTTTAATATTCAATGCGCTTTTAATAAATGCAGCATTTGAAGTCAGTGATTTAAGGGTTAGTTTTGGCCCAAATGCTCCATAAAGCCTTATTCTGAATAAGCTTTTATCTTCAAGCGTAATCAACCAACATTTATTTTTAAAAGCATATTCAATAATTGAATTACAAATTTCGGAATGGTTTTCCTTTTTAAACGAACCAATTGTTTCCACTACACGTAACTCGCTAAAAAAAACATGCTTTTTTATATACATGGCAATATAGAAATTAGGAGTTGAAATCAAGTGATATTTTTGCAGTAAATTTTCCTCGTAACGCCATTTTAAATAGCTCACCGATTTGGGTGTGAAGATTACATTTTTATACTTCAAATCAGTATTGTGCAACTGACATAATGCTTCCAGTTTACTATCATTAGCTTTTTGTGCGATTTTTGCCTTCGCTAATAATCGAAAACAGTAACAAAAAGTAAATACTACAGCAACATTAATCTTGCCTACTTCTTTCCATCCCATTTTTAAATAACCGGGGCGGCTTTGATTATTAGGCGTATTAAAAACAAAACAGTCCTCTTTTTTTTGAACATCGTCAAGCGCTTTCAATGTTAGTTTTTTAAAAATCCCTTTGCCTTGGTATTTCGGATGCGTTGCTGTATCCACTGCCCTGTATGAAGTCCAGACTTTATTCTCAAGTTGCCATTGCCATTGCATAAAAGCCCTGACTCCTATCAATTTGCTGTCTTCCTCTGCCAACAAAACATAAGATTTGCCAAACGGGTTTCTCAGGTGTTTATATTCCCAAATGGCTGCTGTCTTTTTTAATAAACTTTCACCCAAACTCAACTGCAATAGTTGAATTATAGCCGCAGTATCATTCGGATTGGATTCTCTTACAATCATTGTATTTGTTTTAAATATAAAGCTTCCAACTGT
>JAYURX010000234.1:0-1717 GCA_043755965.1 Flavobacterium sp.
GACCGCATTTGTCAATCCAGTATAATTTTGAATTCGGCATTAGCTTATTGAATTCTTCGGCAACTTCGGGTGGCGTAACCTGATCATTTTTACCCCAGATAAGACAGGTTTTTATATGCATCTTAGGCAAATCTTTTGCCATATTATGTCGAATCGCACTTTTGGCAATCGTTAATGTTTTGATCACTTTTATTCTGTCATTTACGACAGAGAAAACTTCGTCAACAATTTCTTTAGACGCAATTGCAGGATCATAAAAAACAGCTTCTGCTTTCTTCTTGATATAATCATAATCGCCACGTTTAGGATAACTATCACCCATAGCACTTTCATAAAGACCGGAGCTTCCGGTAATTACGAGTCCGGCAACTTTTTCAGGATATACTTTGGCATGATACAATGCAATGTGCCCACCTAGAGAATTTCCTAAAAGAATTACTCTGTCAAAACCTTTAAAATTGATGAAGTCTTTCACATATTTTGCAAAAGCTTTTACATTAGTTTTTAAAATATTTTGGGAATAAAGCGGCAACTCAGGAATGATTACTTTATAGCCCTTCGATGGAAAATATTCGGCAACTCCGCTAAAGTTACTTAAACCACCCATCAACCCGTGAAGAACCACTATTGGCGTGCCTTCTCCAGCTTCAAAATAAGAGTATCTACCTTCTTTTTTATGTTTTCCTTCCATGTGATTTTTTGACTTTTGCCTCGGCAACAAATATATGATTTTATAGATAAAAACCCGTTTATATAAGGATTATTTACTACTAAAACTAGAATTTCTCAATAACCTTCTTAAGGTAATAAATCATTAATTATTAACAATTTAATAAAATATTTAAGTTCGAAAGGTCAAACACCTTAAGGCAATAAAATCGAATTTACAGCATGTTTTGCTTTGATTTCAGAACATTTCTTAATGATTTCTTAAAATTTTAAAATTAAAAAACTTTGAAGCGGTTTTCATAAAAATAATGATAAAGTGGTAAAACTTATTAACAAAGTGGTATTTTGTGGTAATATGTGGTAAATATTTTTATATTTTTGCTCGTAACCAGAACAAAACCAAATTGAACACCATAATCGGGACATACGAATGTAAAGTTGATGCCAAGGGAAGACTCATGATTCCTTCGGCCTTAAAGAAGCAACTTGCTATTCAGGACGGCTTTGTCTTAAAGCGTTCCGTGTTTCAACCTTGTTTAGAGTTATACCCAATGACAGAGTGGAATTTGATGATGCAAAAAATCAACAAATTGAATCGCTTTGTAAAGAAAAATAATGACTTCATTCGTCGGTTTACCGCTGGAGTAAAAGTGGTAGAGGTCGATGACTTGGGAAGATTGTTAATTCCGAAAGATTTAGTTGGCTTTAGTAAAATCTCCAAAGATATTGTGTTGTCTTCGGCTGTGAATATAGTTGAGATTTGGGATAAAAATTTATATGAACAAGCAATTGCCGGCGATGATGACGAGTTCGCAAATTTGGCCGAGGATGTAATGGGAAATAGTAATGATGACAATGATGGAATATCATAATCCGGTTTTGCTAAAAGAAACTGTTGATGGGTTGAATATCAAACCTGATGGGGTTTATGTGGATGTGACTTTTGGTGGAGGTGGACATTCGAAAGAAATTTTGAAACGATTAGGACCAAAAGGAAAACTATTCGGATTTGACCAGGATGAAGATGCTTTTGCCAATGCTTTGCCAG
>JAYURX010000235.1:0-1717 GCA_043755965.1 Flavobacterium sp.
AGTCGATACGACATTTGACAAAAAGAAATTAGATGAAATCATCGTTTCGGTTTCCACATTGCCATCAGATAAAAAATTCATTAGCAAAATTTCAAAAATTGTTACCGATAGAAAAACGATGTATGACAATGACACTATCGATTGGGGAACAGCCGAGACATTAGCCTATGCTTCATTATTGACCGAAGGTTATGATGTTCGCGTATCGGGACAGGACGTCGAAAGAGGAACATTTTCACACCGTCATGCCGTGGTAAAAGTAGAAGACAGCGAAGAAGAAGTGGTCCTGTTGAATGCGGTTAAAGGCAAAAAAGGAAAATTTAATATTTTTAATTCATTGCTTTCAGAATATGGGGTTTTAGGATTTGATTATGGCTATGCTTTGGCTAATCCAAATGCATTAACGATTTGGGAAGCGCAGTTTGGCGATTTCTCCAACGGTGCACAAATCATGATTGACCAGTATATTTCCTGCGGTGAAGACAAATGGAACAACCAAAATGGTATTGTTCTGTTGTTACCTCATGGTTATGAAGGACAAGGAGCAGAACATTCTTCGGCGCGAATGGAACGTTATTTACAGCTGTGTGCACGTCACAATATGTTTGTGGCCGATTGTACAACGCCTGCGAATTTCTTTCACTTGTTGCGTCGCCAGATGAAAACAAAATACCGTAAACCATTAGTTGTGTTTACACCAAAAAGTTTGTTGCGTCACCCGCTATGTGTTTCCACCCGTGAGGAATTATACAACGGAAGTTTCGAAGAAGTGATCGACGATAAATCAGTAGACAAGAAAAAAGCAAAAACGGTAGTTTTCTGTACCGGAAAATTCTATTATGATATTCTAGCCGAAAGAGAAAATTTAGGCAGAAATGATGTAGCTTTGGTTCGTATCGAGCAGTTATTTCCGTTGCCAGTTGACCAGTTAAAAGCGATAATTAAAAGTTATCCAAATGCGGACGATTTTGTTTGGGCACAGGAAGAGCCAAAGAATATGGGAGCTTACAGCTTTATGCTGATGAATTTCGATTTAGTAAAATGGAGATTGGCTTCGCTTAAAGCGTATGCCGCGCCGGCAGCAGGAAGTCACACACGAGACAGAAGACGTCATGCCGATGCCATCAGAATGGTATTTGATAAAAATTTATTTCAATAAAAAAGTTTGTGGTTTTAGGTTTGTTGTTTATAGTTAAACGCAAATAGTGAAAACCATAAACCATAAATTACAAACAATAAACTAAAAGGACATGATTTTAGAAATGAAAGTCCCATCACCGGGAGAATCGATAAAAGAAGTTGAAATTGCTACCTGGTTAGTAAAAGACGGCGATTATGTAGAAAAAGATCAAGCCATTGCTGAGGTTGATTCAGATAAAGCTACTTTGGAATTACCAGCTGAAGCAAGCGGAATTATTACACTCAAAGCAGAAGAAGGCGATGCCGTTGCGGTTGGTTCTGTCGTTTGCTTAATCGACACTGATGCAGCAAAACCTAGTGGTTCAGCTCCAACAGCAGAAGCTAAACCTTTAGCTGTTGAAGCTCCAAAAGCAGGAGCTCCAAAGGCGGTTCCAGTTGCCACTACAACTTATGCAGCACAAACACCATCACCTGCCGCAAGAAAAATATTAGACGAAAAAAATATTGATCCAGCAACTGTTGCCGGAACAGGAAGAGACGGAAGAATTACAAAAGAAGATGCCGTAAAAGGAGTTCC
>JAYURX010000236.1:0-3995 GCA_043755965.1 Flavobacterium sp.
TTTTCAATTTTTTCATCCATATACACTTCGCGAACCGCTTCCTGTGCTTTTAAAATCTGTTTAATGGTAACTACAGGATTTACTTTCTCATAATCACCTCTCAGGTTTTGACGGATTACCAGTCTTTCTTCATCCATTTTTGGATAATCGATAACCGTTTTTAGCATGAAACGATCGACTTGGGCTTCCGGTAATGGATACGTTCCTTCCTGCTCAATAGGATTTTGTGTTGCCAAAACCAAAAATGGCCTGTCTAGTTTGAACGTGGTATCACCAATAGTTACTTGTTTTTCCTGCATGGCTTCCAGCAAAGCGGACTGTACTTTTGCCGGAGCACGGTTAATCTCATCGGCAAGAACGAAGTTGGCGAAAATTGGCCCTTTTTTTATGGAAAATTCGTTGGCTTTGATATTGTAAATCATTGTACCAATAACATCAGCCGGTAACAAATCGGGTGTAAACTGAATTCGACTAAAGTCACCGTGAACGGCTTGTGACAATGTATTTATGGCTAAGGTTTTTGCTAAACCCGGAACGCCTTCCAGTAGAATATGGCCTTGTCCTAAAAGTCCAATTAACAATCGTTCCACCATGTGTTTCTGACCAACGATGACTTTGTTCATTTCCATAGTCAGTAAGTCAATAAAAGCACTTTCTCTTTCAATTTTTTCATTAATTGCTCTAATGTCTAAAGCAGTACCATTTTCTTCCATAGTTACTCTAATTATTCTAATGTGTGACGGTTATAATTTTAACATTCAAAAGTGAAAATTTAATCCCTTACCAGATGTTAACAATGCGTTAAAACTTTACAAAACATCCCGATTTTAAGGATGATTTATGATTTTCTTTTTATAATTTTAAGACCTAATCCAGTTTCGGAAATTTTCGATGGCAAAATAGTAAAATTTTTGAAATACGAAATCTATTTCATCCTAGCTAAAAGAGTAAAAATGAAAACAAAATTATCACCCATCGTTGCCGGAACTATGAATTGGGGAGTTTGGGATAAAAACCTGTCTACTTCAGAAATGGAGCATCTGATTCATATTTGTTTCGAAAATCAAATCACGAGTTTTGACCATGCCGATATTTATGGAAATTACACTACCGAAGCCGATTTTGGCAAAGCATTTGGCCAAAGTAAAATAGACAGAAAGAAAATTCAATTTATTTCGAAGTGTGGCATCCAACATGTAAATGGCAGAAACAATGCTATTAAACATTATGATTACTCCAAAGACTATATCATTTGGTCGGTTGAAAATTCGTTAAAAAATCTGCAAACCGATTATTTGGATGTCTTGTTATTGCATCGTCCAAGTCCGTTGATGGTTGCCGATGAAATTGCGGAAGCGGTTGCCAAATTAAAAAAAGAGGGCAAAATTCTTGATTTTGGAGTTTCCAATTTTACGGCCTGGCAAACGGAATTATTGCGTCAAAAAACGGAAGTTAATTATAACCAGATACAATTTTCGGCAACGCATCATGAGGCGATGCTTGATGGAAGTTTTGATTATATGCAGTTGCACAATATCCGCCCAATGTCCTGGAATCCGCTTGGAACTGTTTTCAGAGAAGATGTTGAACAAACGCGAAGGTTGAAAAAACTGTTAGCTCAATTGGTAGATAAATATCATTTGGGTTCTGATACCATCTTGTTAGCCTGGATTTTAAAACACCCTGCGAATGTCATTCCGGTTGCCGGAACAGTAAATATCGCCCGAATTCAGGCCTTGATGAAAGCGGTTGAAATGAATTTAGACCAACTTGATTGGTTTGCCATCTGGACAGAAAGCATGGGGAATAAAGTGCCTTAAAAAGTTTACAGTCTCAGTCCCAGTTTTCAGATACTGCGACTGCGACTGCGACTGAAAACTAATATAATGATAAACAAGCGTCTTCTCATAAAAAACCTACTCGCTCACAATGATGAGTGCAGTTTTTATGATAAGAAACGGCAATTAAATTTACATACCAAAGAAGGAAAAGCTAAGTTCTTGAAACATATCTGTGCCTTGTCTAATTCCAATCCTTCTAACAATTCATATATTGTTGTTGGCGTTGAAGATCAGGACAATGAAATACTTGGTGATGATTTTTTTGATGACAGTAGGATTCAGAATTTGGTAAATGCTTATTTAGAAAATCCACCTAAAATCCAATATGAAAATGTGCCATTTCCCAACTTGCCCAAGGACAGAGTTGTGGGTTTGGTGACCATTAAACCAAAACATAAGGCATCCTTTTTTAAGAAAAACATTCATACCATTTTGGCTAATACCTTTTTTGTGAGAGTGGGAAGTAATTCGATGCCGACGGAAGAAAAAATCCCGTATTCAAAACTGAACATAGAAACCGTTATCAGCATTGAAAACAGTTCGAGAAACAGCATTGCGTATACATTGGATGGGGTAATTGATTTTATGAATAATCGTCACAAAGACATGACTTCAAAATATAATGTCTTCAAAGAATTGTTTGTCATTTGCTGGGCTGGAGTTCCGAAAAAAGTCAGGGACACAACGTATCTCTCCCGCGTGGATATTGAACTGATAAACGAGCAGGTAAAACTTTTCTATTCAGCGCTTGATGTGGTTTCTATTAGTTATGACGAGCAAAGTTTTACCATTATTGAGCATGTGGCACTTGGGTTAAACGACAAAACCAGTTATTATCCCTTGCAACAATTGACTATTCATTTTTTTGATAATGGGTATTATAAAATGGAAACCAAATTACTTTTTGAGCCACCAGCCTATAACAAAAAAATGCTGCATCATATTTATAATGCCACTATTGCAGTAATCAATAAATTGGAAAAAGGATTACTGCTTAGCGAACGGGAAGAAAAAGATTTGGAAAATTTACCTTCTACATTGATGATTTGTTACCTTAATGGTTTTGATGATGCAAAGCAAAAGCTGATAGATGTCAAACTTTTTCTGAAAGGGCAAAAAAACCCAACAGTCTATTTAAGTTTTAAGGAAGCCATGCGAATACTAAGAAAAATGAAATACGATTCTGTACCGAGCACTAACGAACAGGCCAAGCAAACCAAATAATCTATTTCAGGCTGTTGATTATTTTTTCTTCTGCGTCACTTAACAGCACTACATTGTATTTCTTCCAGAATTCTTCGGTGTATTTATTGCCGTTATCAAACAAGCTTCTCTCTTTATACTTTTTTTCTTTATCCAACTTGAATTCTCCTTCAACATAGTCCAAAGTGGTCATATCGTATACGCTTTCAAATGTATTGTTTATCATTTTGCCAAACTTCATATATATATTAATCTTAATCTGATTGTAAATCATAACATACTTATCGCCATCTATTTTAAACTTCGTTTTTCTGGCGAAATCATTAAATTTTGCTTTTGCGATTATTAAATTACGAATGGTATTGAACTTTTTGTGTTCAGGAGAAAACCGTATATCAATGTCTAATATTAACTTCGTTTTCGCATCATAAGTTACGGTTCCTTCGCACAGTTGTTCTTCTTCAACACCCTCTTTTGGCTGAATCGTAATGACTTCAATTCCGTTGCCGTTGTCTTCCGTTTTGGTTTCGACGCCGTAATAGTAATTATCATCTTTTAATATTTTGGCCAATGCCTTAAAGTTGTAGGCATGGGTAATTGCATCCCGAATATCATTTAAGTTGACCATCTGAATGGCTTTTTCCCTTTCGGATGCCTTTTCATCCTTTAAATCAAAAACCCGGCTTTGCTTAACTTCTAAATCAGAAGCGCCATTTTTTCTTTTCACATAGTAATCGACAAGACCGTCTGAAAAGGAAGTGTATTTATTGTCGACATTTACAAATTCGCGGTAATAGGTATTTAAAACTATTGATTTTTCCAATTTTTCTTTTGAAGCATTGACAGCATTAATAAGCAGTTCTTTCCCGGGTTTGTGATTGATGACTACTTCGTCCAGGGCGAATGATTTTGGCGTAAGATATATTTCAATTTCCGTGTCATTTTGTTTGA
>JAYURX010000237.1:0-3990 GCA_043755965.1 Flavobacterium sp.
GTATCTAAAACAGAAAATGTTCTCGAACTCGCAAAAAGGTTTTGGTTTTCGGCAAAAATATTTGCAGCTCGCTTACCTCTTCCCGCAGAAAAACGCAAAACAGATTTCTCCGTTGGATTGTATTTCATATGCAATCTTGGTGTAAAAAATGCGCCTAACCTATTGTGATAATCAAATCGTCCGCCCAAAATATAGCTGAACTTGTCGTTGTCATCATAAGTATATTCAAAAAAAGCTCCCACTGAATTGTCTATTCTACTTACGTCAGCAAGGTTTACAAACTCTGAGTATTTATCATAGGTGAAATTTAATCCGGTTGCAAATTTGTGTTTTGTATTATTGATGATCGAATTTAAAATCACGTTCGAATAATAGCTTTGCTGCTTGATGTTATATTGGTTCAGTCCAAAATACGATTGCTGGTTGTGATTGCTGAAGGCATTCTGAAAACCAATACTTTGATAAGGCATATCTTTAAAAACATAACCAACTTTTGAAGAAAAATCAAGCCGTTCGGTATTGATTTCTGATCCCCAATAATTGGTTGTCAATCGGTCTCTGTTTGGGTCAAACTCAAGTTGTCCGGTTTGCTTTTTATCATTCATATAACGGAAACTGATAAACGAAACCCAGCCTGTTTCTGCAGACGCATACTGCCAACGGTTGATGATATTAAACTGCTTTCCGAGTGGGTTATCCAGAAAACCATCGTCATTCATATCATTTTTAGAAACACGCGTATTGCCATGTACAAATAAACTTGTCGCCCAATAATCTGAAATTTTTTTGTTGAAATGCGTATTCAATTCAAAACGTGAATCCGTCGAACCGTAAGCATTCAGGAAGAAAGGAATGTCCTTCGATGGCTTGATTAATTCGGTATTAATTTGGCCTGAAATACTTTCGTAACCATTGACAACACTTCCGGCACCTTTGGTAATCTGAATACTTTCAACCCATGTTCCAGGAGTAAAAGACAAACCATAGGCTTGCGAAGCACCACGAACTGATGGAATATTTTCCTCGGTAATCATGATGTACGGACTTGTTAACCCCAACATCTTGATTTGCTTGGTTCCGGTTAGTGCATCCGAAAAATTAACATCAATGGATGGATTGGTTTCAAAGCTTTCCGCAAGGTTACAACAGGCAGCCTTGAGTAGTTCCTTGCTCGTAACGAGTGTTGTGTTTGCCGTGCCGGAAATTGATTTTTTTAGTCCTTTTTTATTGGCTTCGACTGTAACTGTTTTCAAGGTATCTTTTTTGATATCTTCTTGTGAAAAAGTAACTGTAGAAATCAATAATGTTAGGAATAACAGTATTTTTTTCATTGTTTAGATTTTAATATTCGTAATAAAGAGTTCTTTATCGAATATAAAATCAGCAGTAAAAAGTATATTGGCTGTACAGGAGATACATCGGCGGTGCGTGGGCATCGCAAGAGTAATTGATGTTATCTCTTTGGTGGAAGCTATTATTTTGAACAAAAACTTGTGGTTTCCAATAGTCGGTGACCGCAATGTAATCGAGCAATAAGGATTTAACAATAATTTGTTCCGATTTAATTTCAGCTTTGATGACTTTGTCATTGCAACATTCTAAGTCTTTTTCAACGATTCCGCAACATTCATCAACTACTTCTGGTGAAACGGGAATTGTGCTAATAGTTACTGAAGCAATTTTATCATCGCAATAATGCACGTTAAACGCTAGTCCAAAATTGGAAACCAAAAGGAATAACGTTAACAAAATACTGATGTGCTTTTTGAAAATCATGAGGCAAAGTTATGAAAAAGAAAGACTTACTTTCTTAAAGTCTTCTTATTTTTTGATGTTGAACTAAGGAGCATCTACCTGACTGCCACTGGCAGTCTTCCTCTTAATCTCAAATTGATAATAAAACCCAGGAATGAAAAGCAAAATAAAAATCGGTTGTATCAAAAACCGTCTGATGTAGAATAAAGTCATTTTGCTTTCTTCGGCAAAAAATGTCAGGACAAAAATGAAGCTAATCATCAGTATCGAACCTAAAACCATATAAAGAAATGCCGAGAATTTTACAATTTGCTTGTCTTTAAAAATGACATATAACAACAATAATGAAATTACAGAATTGAGATAAAATCGTATTCCCAAACTGAAAAACAATTTATAGACATTAATTCGCGGAAACGGTAAATGAGCATATTCATCTTTGAAATAATTCAAAAAAGGATCATAAAACAACGTTTGCTCGAATGCCCTTATCAAGACTAAAAGCAGGATCAGAAACAATGACCAACCTAATTTCCCTTTATTTCTTATCAATTTCTGTAGCATACAACGAATAGTTATTAACCCAAATCACCCATAATAAAAACACAATGCCATAAATCACCAATGGGAAAATCACACCATGTAACAAATGCTCATATTGAGGAAAATGATACAGCGTCACACACAAAAGTGCAATTCGCCCAATGTTTAAAACATGAATCAAAATAGTTCCAAAAATGATAAACAAAATCGTTTGTTTAAATCTTCCCGTAAATGCAATTACGAATGAAATGAATAAAATAATCACACTCAAAGCGTTACAACCTTCAATAATTCTGGAAATGTATTTGCCTTTATAAAATAATTTCACGCTTGGTTCCATAAGATGAGGCATGGAATACGATTGGGGATCGAACCATGTTAAAACAGTTTCTGATTGTTTGGCAACCAATTGCGTAAAGGAATCAACTTCGTCATTAGCGGAATCAAAACGATTTAGATAGGTTTGATAGATGATCGTTAAAACCAAATAGCTCAAGATAAATTTTCCCAGAAAAAGCAAAAAGGGTTTGTATTGGAGAAGCAGGTTTTTCAAAAGATAATTTTTAACAAATTTATATAAAATAAAAAAAGTTCAGTCGCTACATTTGCATAAAAATTGAAAATGACTTTTGAAAGCTTAAAACCTCAGGTAATTGCGATTCTTTCTGAACCAAATGCCGAAAGAGATGCGAAACTAAAAAACCTTTGTCAATTCTTATCCGACAATGTCGATTATTACAATTGGGTTGGATTTTATTTTGCCAATCACGAAAATAAAACCTTGCATCTTGGACCGTATGTTGGTGCTGAAACCGATCATACTGTCATTCCGTTTGGAAAAGGAATTTGTGGACAGGTTGCAGAATCTAATCAAAATTTTGTCGTTCCGGATGTAGCGGCTCAGGATAATTATATCGCCTGCAGCTTTACCGTTAAGTCAGAAATTGTGGTTCCTCTTTTTGTTTCCGGAAATAATATTGGGCAGATAGATATTGACAGTCACGTGATTGACCCTTTTACAGAAGCCGACGAGCGTTTCCTTGAATTTGTAAATGAAGAAGTTGGGAAATTGTTTTAATCGTACTTTTTTATTTGCCTAATCAAAAAAGAAGATTATCTTTGCACACGAATTGGGAAAATCTTAATTCATACATAATAATCATTTAAATAATATTAGCATGTACTTAACTAATGAAGTTAAAGCAGAAATCTTCGCTAAACACGGAGGAAAAGCAGAAAACACTGGATCTGCAGAAGGACAAATTGCATTGTTCACATTTAGAATCTCTCACTTAACTGAACACTTGAAAAAAAATCGTCACGATTACAACACTGAGCGTTCGTTAGTACTTTTGGTAGGTAAAAGAAGAAGTCTTCTTGATTACCTGAAGAAAAAAGATATCAACAGATATCGTGAGATCATCAAAGAATTGAATATTAGAAAATAGTCAATAAAAAAGAGGTGCCCACGCGCCTCTTTTTTTTTAGGTTAAAAAGAAGAAAAGTTTCGGTTTTTCATTGGGTTACAAACAACAACTACTACAACACAACTATCTGTCGACAGGCAGGAACCAATGTAAAAATTAAAAAGGAAAAAATTTATGATTCCACAATTATTTGTAGAAAAAATCGATTTAGGTGATGGAAGAAGCATCACAATCGAGACAGGTCGTTTAGCGAAACAAGCTGACG
>JAYURX010000238.1:0-3973 GCA_043755965.1 Flavobacterium sp.
CAGTGAATCACTTTTTACTACATTTGGATTTGAGAAAATTGGCATTAAAAAAGACTGGAACTTTACCAATAATGCTTTTTATGATGAAGCTGTTTTTCAATTAATTAAAAAAATAAATTATTTTGAATAGAAATAAAATTCTAAAGGGTTTAGGAATTGTTTTCCTTGTTTTTATAGCGGTTATTTATATCAGGTTTTTCTCTTCTGATACAACTTTTGACAAAGAAGAACTATATGTTGAGGTTCCAACAGGTTCAACCTATCAGGATGTTGAAAAAATAGTTTCACCACTTGTAAAAAATATGAGCGCTTTTGAGTTTGTTGCCAAACGCCGTTCGTATCCGGAAAATGTAAAAGCCGGACGGTTTTTGCTAAAGAGAGGCATGAGTGCATTTCAGTTAGTTGCAGCCATGCGAAGAAATGTTCCGGTAAAATTGGCTTTTAACAACCAGGAGCGATTGGAAAATCTTGTTGAACGCTTGAGTTCTCAAATCGAACCTGATGCTACTAAGTTACTAACTACGTTTTACGATACGGAATTTTTAAAGAAGAACGGCTTTACCAAGCAAACTGTTTTTGCCATGTTTTTACCAAATACGTATGAAGTATATTGGAATATTTCGGCAGAAAAATTCAGGGGCAGAATGCTTGATGAATACCATCGCTTCTGGACAAAAGAGCGAATTGCAAAAGCTGAGGCTTTGAATTTAACACCAGTTCAAGTGATTACTGTGGCATCAATTGTTCATAAGGAATCGGTGAAAAAAAGCGAGCGCCCAACGATTGCGGGCGTTTATCTCAACAGATTAAATCAGGGAATGGCTTTGCAGGCGGATCCAACGGTTATTTATGCTTTAAAATTGCGTGACAACGATTTTAACCAAATCATCAAACGTGTTTTATACAACGATTTGTTTATCAATTCGCCTTACAACACCTATAAAAATACAGGTTTGCCACCTGGACCAATTGCCA
This sequence comes from Flavobacterium sp., assembly GCA_043755965.1. GTDB lineage: Bacteria > Bacteroidota > Bacteroidia > Flavobacteriales > Flavobacteriaceae > Flavobacterium. The sequence continues at coordinate 976 of JAYURX010000238.1, forward strand.
TGCCGGATGTGGACGCCATCGATGCGGTTCTAAATGCAGAGAAACATAATTATATTTATTTCTGCGCGAGTGTTGAAAAATTTGGCTATCATGTTTTTGCATCTACTTATGAGCAGCATCAAGTAAATGCTAAGAAATATGTAGATTGGTTAAACAAACAAGGAACAACTAGATAATTTTGAAAGTATCCAAGAGCATAATTGTAACTCTGTTGTTTTGGTGTTGCCAAATTGCTGTCGCTCAAAATTCCATTGAAAATTTTCTAAGGCCTTCGGATACTTTAAATAAAAAACGACTCAAAACACTGGTCATTTCTGAAGTTGCTATTGGCTCGGCAACGTTGATTGGCTTGAATCAAATTTGGTACGCTGATTATCCACGTTCTAATTTTCATTTTATAAATGACAATGCCGAATGGCTTCAAATGGATAAAGCCGGGCATGTTTTTTCAACCTATCATTTAGGCAGTTTTGGTGCCAATGCTTTGAAATGGGCTGGTGCAAGTCGAAAAAGTCAACTAATTTATGGGGCAACTTTAGGCCTGGCTTTTATGACAACAGTTGAGGTTTTTGATGGTTATTCGTCAAATTGGGGTGCGTCTTTGGGAGATGTTGCTGCCAATGTTTCCGGAACAGCTTTATATGTTTCTCAGGAATTGCTTTGGAAGGAACAACGAGTTGTCCCTAAATTTTCTTTTCATACGACACCTTATGCTTCAGCGAGACCAAATGTTTTAGGAAGTTCTGCTCAGGAACAAATTCTAAAAGATTATAACGGTCAAACCTATTGGCTTTCCGCTAATATTTATTCATTTGCAAAATCATCTAAAATTCCAAAATGGCTAAATATTGCTGTTGGTTATGGAGCGGAAGGAATGATTACCGGAAACGACGAATTTACCAACACCATTTTCCTTCCGGAAAGTAAAAGATACCGGCAATTTTATCTCTCACTTGACGTTGATCTGACAAAAATTGAAACTAAATCACATTTTGTTAAGACAGTTTTAACAATTTTCAATACGATCAAAATTCCGGCTCCAACGTTTGAAATCAAGGGTTCGGGAGGAACTAAATTACACTTTATCTACTTTTAATGTAGTTCAACTACTTGATATTCAATTTTATAATTTTTAGCCGTATATTTGCACCCGGAAATATTCATGTCGGTGACAGCGCTTGAGAAATAATATTGAATGATAAAAAAAGGAATCTTTTACACAGCAATCCTACTCACCGTAGCTTTCATAAGTTCCGGTTTTAAACCTTACAATTCCCCAATCAGCAGCTTCTTATTTGCTGAAGAAAACGAAGAACAATATGTTTTTCCTTCTCAAAACAGCATTGATTATTTTAAATTAAAAATCCCTTTTACGGGCAGATATTTTATTGGCTTTAAAGAAGCTGTTGCCCATAAAGAGTCTCAAGGCAAATACGGCAGAATAAATACTTTAGGCTATATGGGGAAATACCAATTTGGAATTGAAACTTTAAAATCCATTGGTATAAATGACAGTGCTCGCTTTATGAATAGTCCCAGACTTCAGGAAAAAGCTTTCGTCGCGTTACTTTCTAAAAATAAATATGACTTGAAGGACTATATAACTTATTATGAGGGTAAAATAGTCGATGGTGTAAAAATCACGGAATCCGGGATTTTAGCGGCCGCACATTTAGGAGGTTCAGGATCGGTAAGACGATTTTTGAATTCCAATGGTCAGAAAAAATGCAAAGATGATTACGGTACTTCAGTTAAAACATATATGAAAGATTTTGGTGGATTTGAAACCACCGGAATTAGAGCTGTCAAAAACGCTAAAGTAAAATAATTTACAACTTGTGGATAATAAAGATAGTAGGTCGGTTGTGTAAATCAACCTTTATTTTTTTCCAATCTGCCACACGAAACGTTTTGATAAATTCTGTCGGCAAAGTAATATCGGTTGCAATGCAAAGATGTGTATTAGGCTGTAATATTTGCAACAAATCTTCTAACAATTTATTATTTCTATAGGGCGTTTCAATAAAAATCTGAGATTGATCTTTTGTGCTTGATAGATTTTCAAAGTTTTTTAAAGCTGTTTTTTTATCTCCTTTATCAATCGGAAGATAACCATTGAATGCAAAGCTTTGACCGTTCATCCCTGAACCCATCATCGCTAATAGGATAGAAGATGGTCCAACTAAAGGAACAACCTGTATTCCGTTTTCGTGAGCAATTTTTACAATTACAGCGCCGGGATCAGCAACTCCGGGACAACCGGCTTCACTCATTAAACCAACATTTACCCCATTCATGCATGGCGCAATCATGGCATTATATTCTGAAACTTCAGTTCGTTTATTGAGCGAAGAAATTCGTAAGCTGTTCTGAACTTTTTCAGGATGAATGGATTTGATAAACTTTCGGGCCGTTTTTTCATTTTCAACAATATAGTCGTCGATAAAATCTATGGCTCTTTTTACGGTTTGAGGTAAAACATCATGAGGATTCATTTCTCCCAAAGTGGTAGGGATTAAATAGAGTTTGCCTTTTAAAGTTATCGGTTTCATCTGCGCTTTTTTATTGTTTATTTTTTGTCAGATGTAATGCTGAGGCATTTCATGAATGTTTCTCAATTAGTTTTTTAGCCAGAATCTCGCAGGTTTCATCAAGCATTTCATAAATCAAATCAAAACCGTTTTGCAATCCATAATAGGGATCTGGAACATCAACATTATCGCCTGGGAATAAATGATCTAGAATTAGCTGTACTTTGTGTTTATGTTCTTCTTTTTTAGCCAATTCGATTACATCATCGTAGTTGGTATTGTCCATGACATAGATATAGTCGAACTCTTCAAAATCTCTGGGTGTAAACTGCCTTGCTTTTTGATACGTAATGTCAAGCCCATTTTTTTGCGCAGTCAATACAGAGCGTTGGTCAGGTTGCTTACCAATATGATAAGTTCCTGTTCCGGCTGAATCTACAAAGAATTTGTCTTTGGGAAGTTTGGCC
>JAYURX010000239.1:0-3972 GCA_043755965.1 Flavobacterium sp.
TTTCAAGAAAAATCATCCGGAGCGTTTCTTCCAGATTGGGATAGCAGAAGCTAACATGATTGGGATTGCGGCAGGTTTAACTATTGGTGGTAAAATTCCGTTTACCGGAACGTTTGCCAACTTTTCTACAGGAAGAGTTTATGACCAAATTCGTCAATCGGTAGCTTATTCTGATAAGAATGTGAAAATTTGTGCCTCGCATGCAGGTTTGACTTTGGGTGAAGATGGCGCAACACACCAGATTTTGGAAGATATTGGTTTGATGAAAATGTTACCGGGAATGACCGTAATCAATACGTGTGATTATAACCAAACTAAAGCGGCAACGATAGCTTTAGCAGATCATCATGGCCCGGCCTATTTGCGTTTTGGACGTCCTGTAGTGGCTAACTTCTCCCCTGCTGACGAGCCGTTCATAATCGGAAAAGCAATTATGCTTAACGAAGGAACCGATGTAACGATTATTGCAACAGGACATTTGGTTTGGGAAGCATTAATTGCGGCAGAAGCATTGGAAGCTAAAGGGATTTCGGCAGAAGTCATCAATATACATACTATCAAACCTTTGGATGATGCCGCTATTTTGAAATCGGTGGCAAAAACCGGTTGCTTGGTAACGGCCGAAGAGCATAATTTCTTGGGTGGTTTAGGCGAAAGCGTGTCCAGAGTTTTAGCACTGAATAATCCAAAACCACAAGAGTTTGTCGCAGTAAACGATAGCTTTGGAGAAAGCGGAACTCCGGAACAATTGATGGAAAAATACAAGTTAAACAATCAGGCGATTGTGGAAGCTGTAGAAAGAGTGATGAAGAGAAAATAATTCTCTAACAATATCAAAAAAATCCCGCTCAGTTTGAACGGGATTTTTTATTTATACGTCTTCATAATTCGGTCCCAAAAGGAAAAATACAATCCATAATTGTATTTACTTACCCTATGATGTAAATCGTGATTTTGTGCCGTATTTCGCATGGCACTTCCAATGAAAAGGAATTTTATATTATAGCCTAAATGGATGTAAACATTATACAACACCACAATTGTTGAAAATGCAATAAGCGCATAAGGATGAACCGGAAGCATAAAAAGTATGATTGGCATAATACCGAGAGAAATTATAGCTTCGATTGGATGGAAAGAAAAGGCGCTCCACGGATTTGGATTATGAGAAAAGTGATGAATTTTGTGAAAGCGAAATAAAAACGGTAACTGATGCATTAATTTATGAGACCAATAAAAATAAGCATCATGCAACACTATCATCATCAAAATGCTCAGGAAAAAGTAGCCATAACCAAATGTTTCTATTTTGAAATAAATCTTCGTGTATCCGTTTTGATACCAATAAATCAATAAAAAAACAGAAGTGCTGTAAATTAGCAATGTCGTCGCAGAATATAACAGTTCACTTTTTATCTGTTTGAAAGCTGGTGGCGATTGGTTTAATTTCAGATGGATGTATTCCCTTTTTTTCCAAACATAAAAAACAAAATAGGCAATCCCTGCAATAAGACAATATCTTAATACAAAAATCAGTACTCCGGTGAGTAAGCTATAGTCGTTGTTTATAAACATTTAATCTAATCCTTGTTTGAATTTTTGGCAGCCTACACTTTGTAAATTCCCTAATGATTCCGAAAGGTTTTCATCTAAAATATTTCCTGATTTTTTTTGGCAAAACGGACAAGCATTAAGATCACCATCGGTATCTACATACATACTTCTATTGCCCGAACCGTAACAACCCATTCTTCTTTGATGATAACCATGATAACTTATCAGCGGAAAATCTTTATACTTTGGATTGTAATTCATTTCAATATAAAAATCATCTAAGAGTTTATTCTGATCCTCGTTCAAATCAACATCAGCATCTTTGTAATGGCCAACCGCTCGAGGCTCTAATATCTGAATAAAAGAAACTCCCATTTTTTTGGCTAATTCAGCATAACGCATCAGATTTTCATAAGTGGTAAAATCTCTTGTTACACAGATAGAAAGTGCCACAACGAGATTGTTATTGATGGCATTTTGCACTCCATTTTCAACCCAATAAAAAGCATCCTTAAAGCCTCTGAATTCGTTGTGCTTTTCGGGAATATAATGATCGAGGCTAATCATAACTCCATTTAAACCAGCCGATTTTAGTTTTGCGGCATTTTCATGGGTTAGTTTTAAGCCCGAAGTTAAAACCCAAAAGTCAGTAATCTTATCTGCATGCTCAAGAATCGTGGTGATAAGCTCCATTTTCAGAAGCGGTTCACCACCGGTTAAATGAATTATGCTGACACCTTGTTGCTGAAGCGTGGCAATAATTTTGTTTAACTGCTCTGCCGAAAGCACGTCTTTTTTATTTAGGTTTTCCCACTCATAGCAATGTTCGCATTGCAAAGAACATTTTTTGGTAATCGCCACATACGTATTCACAAATCGATTTGTCTTTTTCTTAATCGGAACAATCCGGTTCATTTCTGAAGCAATAAAATTCTTGAAGGATGTACTCTTCCATCCCGGCGTATAGAGTCCCCAATAATATTTGCCTGCCACGTTGGCAAATTTATATAATCGGTGTTGACCAATGTTTCTCCTTCTTTTTTTAATCAGGGCCAAAGGAACTGCGATCCAATTCCACGGATTTTTATAACTTTTTATGGCAATACCAACAATAGTCATTCGATAAAGAAACTGAACAATTTCTTTCCTAACTCCCGTAATCATTTTTTGCTTCTTGACGCTCGTTTGAGTAACTATAACAGCATCATTTACAGCGATGTTTTCAAGATATTGCACTGAAATATTGCTAATAATTGTTTGGCTGCTATTCATTTTTTAAAGCTATTAGGGATAAGTTTTTGGAATCGGAAACAAAGTCTTTGTACAATTCGATGGAATAAGCATTCAAAGCACCTTTCTCCCTGAAGGTTTTCAACTTAGCGAAATTAGGACTGCCTTTAAAATCCCTGATATATTCATAATAGCCATTGGTTTTAAAGAAAAAGCTTTGCTTTGAGTTTGGGCTTGCTTTTACAGCAGCGAAGTTTAATGTTACTTCATTACCAATGCTTGGCTGAACAAGGTATTTTTTATCTTTTTCGTGTAAAAGAGAAGTTACATCTTTCCCGTTTTCGTCTATAGCTGTGGTTGGTTTTAAAGTGGTTAATTTTACGTTTTCATTTTTGGAGAAATCCATACCGGCATAATCCAAATCCCAAAACATATAACCCGAAACCAATTTGATTTGAATTTTTTCATTAGTGTCTGTTAGCGGAATAGGAACTACTATGTCTCTGCTGGATAGAGGCCCAACAGTATTTATATTTTCTAAAAATTTCCATTCCTTATTTTGTTTCACATAAACCGCTAAAGGAATATATTGGTTAGAACGCCACTTCTCACAGGTTTCTTTTGGCAGTTTTCGTTGTTTTTTGTGAAAGGTATTGTAGTAAGAACCAAACTGTTCATTGAACTTACCATACATATAGTCCATCCAATAGGTGTTTTTTAAATTGAGATGGAGTTTTCCTATGTCGCTTTTCTGATTGTTATCAAATTCTAAAACGACCTCATTCGGATTGGTTACTGATTCAGTTGTATTAAAAGAATAATAATCCATATCCGCAGCTAAAAAAGGCTTGACAGATACTTTAAAATCATTACAGTAGGCATTGACGGGTTGTTTTTCATTTTGAAGTGTATAAATTTTCCCGTTCTGATCCATAAGGGCTAAAGTGTTATCAGGATGATTGACCACAATTAATTCCGTCAGATCCGTATTCTGAATTTCCTTAAGTTCGTTTGTGATTTTTAAATTATAAAATCCATTTGAGGCTGCCAAACCATTTAGTTTTAAATAATCATCTCTTTCCAGATTTGGAAGTATGGCTCCGGGATATATTTCGCCATTGAATGCATACCTTTCTCCGTCGTTAACATACACAAATGGGCAGGAACTTTTTGTGGCGAGAATCACTA
>JAYURX010000240.1:0-3965 GCA_043755965.1 Flavobacterium sp.
CAATCCAAAATCAATTATGGCTACTAAAGGTATAGCCAGAACTAGGTATTTTGGATTTATGTTTCGAAACAAATACACTATCATTCCACAAACGGCATAGAGGTACAGAATGTCACCAATCCACAAAACTAAGTGCGCATGAATTAATCCAAATAGCAACAGCCAAAACATACGGCGATAAAACAAACCGTGAGTTGATAGGCTATTTTGTAATTTCTTGCCAATAAAAAGCAATACACCGGCTCCAAAAATCATACTGAACATGGCGCGCATTTTGCCTTCCAGTACAACTCCAATGATGGTGCTGACCCAAAAGTTGATGTTGGTTGGGTCATTTTTATAGACTTCTGAAGAATAATTGGGCATAGAAAAACCCGGAATATTCATCAATAAAATACCCAAAAGCGCAATGCCCCGTAAGGCATCAATAAGTTTGATTCGATCGTTTTCCGTAACCGGGGCATCAGTAATAGAATTAATTTTCATGTTGTTTAATTTTATTGGTTGACTAGATCTGATTAATATGAAAATAAATCTACAAATTATCTTACTAAAAAAAGAAATAAAGGTTGGAAGTTGTTAACAAATTGCTGATTATAAGGTTTTCAGGGAAACTCTTTGTGACTTCAATAAGTTCTGGAAAGACTATAGTTTGTAAGTCATGATTGATGATTTTTGTTTATTTTTGCCACTTCAAAATTAGTACTTCAAAATGGCAAAGTGGCAGGAAAGGACAGAGCTCCTATTTAAGACAGAAGGGTTAAACAATTTAAAGAATTCCAAAGTATTAGTCGTTGGACTTGGTGGCGTGGGTTCATTCGCGGCAGAGTTTTTGGCTCGTGCCGGAGTGGGACACCTAACCATTGTGGATGGTGATGTTGTGGATATTACCAATATCAACCGACAACTACCAGCGCTGCATTCAACCATTGGAATGCCAAAGGTTCATGTTGTTGGAGACAGGCTGATGGACATCAATCCGGAGCTAAACCTGGTAAGGGTAGAAGAATTCCTTTCTCCCGAACGCTCTTTGGAAATTGTTACTCCCGATTTTGATTATGTGTTGGACTGCATCGACAGTGTTACCCCAAAACTCAACCTGATTGCGGCATGCAAAAGAAAGCGGGTCAAAGTGATTTCGAGCATGGGCGCAGGAGGAAAGATGGATGCTTCGAAGGTAAAGGTTGCCAATATAAAGAATACAGCGCATTGTCATTTGGCGAAGACCATCAGAAAGCGTTTAAAAAAAGTCCATATCGATAAACTGAAAGTTGTCTACTCTTCTGAAATACAGGATGCCAGCAGTTTAAAAATGACCGATGGAACTAATTATAAAAGATCTTTTTACGGAACCAACAGTTATATGCCGTGCCTTTTTGGTTTGTATGCTGCGGAGACGGTGATTCGCCACTTATTAAAAAAAGAGGCATAATATGGCAAGTCCTCAAAACCCCAAGATTAAGATTCCATTGACAACCACCGGCAAAATAATAGAAGCTATTGGTTTGTTGATAGTCGTTTCGTTTTGGTATTTTACGTTGTCGCATTATAGTCACTTGCCCGATATTATTCCAACACATTTCAGTGCTAATAATAAAGTGGACGGCTATGGCGCTAAATGGAATATAATTATGCTGCCGGTTATAGGAACCATCTTGTATTTGGGACTGACAATTGTGGCAAGGTTTCCACACAAAATGAATCATCTGGTGACCATTACTGAAGCAAATGCCAGAAAACAATATACCATAATGACCGGAATGTTCAGAATAATGAAGATTGCTATTGTGTTGGTATTTTTTCTAATGGCTTTTGAAACTGTTCAGACAGCATTGGGTTTACCCGATGTATTTGGAAAGTATTTTTTGCTGATTGTATTTGCCTTGATATTTGTTCCAATCTTTTGGCTTCTGATTTTATCCTCTAAAAACGCTTAAAAATGATACAAACCGTAATCTTTGATATGGATGGCGTTATTGTTGACACTGAACCAGTGCATCACTATGCCTACAATGAGCATTTCAGGCAACTCAAGATTGACGTTAGTCCGGAGCTATATGCTTCCTTTACGGGCAACTCGACGAAGAATATCTTTGAGCGACTGAAGCTGCAGTTTAATCTGCCTGAAGAGGTTAAAGCTCTGGTAGAAACAAAGCGCAACTTGTTTAACGAAGCTTTTGACAGCAAAGAAGATTTGTATTTACTGGAGGGTGTAGAAGATTTGATTAAAGTTTTACACCGCAATGGCATGCAGTTAATTCTGGCTTCGTCATCAGCAACAGTTACCATCAACAGGATTTTCAATCGTTTTGAATTGCACCAATATTTCACTCATATCGTTTCGGGAGAAGACTTCCCTAAGTCTAAACCGCATCCGGCTATTTTTCTTAAAGCTGCCGAACTGGCAAAGACACCAGTTGAAAACTGCATTGTTATTGAAGACAGTACTAACGGAATTAAAGCGGCAAAGGCGGCAGGAATGTATTGCATTGGGTACGATAGTTTTCATTCTAAAATGCAGGATTACTCGCTTGCCGATTGGGTAATTAGTGATTTTAGGGAGTTGAGTTATAATAAAATTGTAAAAATAAAAAGCCAGTAGAAACTGGCTTTTTTGTTGATTTGGTTTCAAGTTTTATTTCTTGATTTCCACATCTACATCTTTACTGTTTACATCAATTCCGTCATCGCCTATTTTTACGGATGTTCCTTCTTCTTTAGGCGCTTCCTGTTTTACAACGATGGTGTCAGTGTCAGTTGTGCCCGTAGTAGTGGTTTCTGTAGTTTCTGTAGTTTCAGTTTGTTGTGTTTTTTTTTCACAAGATGTTATCATTAAAAATGAAAACAATCCAATACATAAAACAATCTTTTTCATAAAATATAATTTTGAGTGAATGGTAAAGTTACTTAAAAAACAGTAATCAGGCAATTATTTTTTCGATTTTTGCAGATTACCCAACTGCAGCTTTATACACTATCAGGCATTTTTCGCGCGCTTCTTTGTGGTCTACAATAGGTTTTGGATACGCATCAGTTCCAAACTCCGGAATCCATTTTTTGATATAAACTAAGTCTTTATCAAACTTCTTCAGCTGTTCCGTTGGGTTGAATATCCTGAAATAAGGAGCAGCATCGACACCGCTTCCTGCAGCCCATTGCCAATTGCCAATGTTGCTTGCCTGTTCATAATCCAATAGCTTAGTCGCAAAATAGGTTTCTCCCCAACGCCAGTCGATTAGTAAATGTTTACACAGGAAACTCGCTACTATCATCCGCACCCGATTGTGCATGTGTCCCGTAGAATTTAGTTCGCGCATTCCTGCATCTACAAAAGGATAACCTGTTTGCCCATCGCACCATTTTTGAAACAAATCTTCGTTATTATACCATTTGATGTTATCATATTTTGGTCGAAAACTTGAATTGACTGTATGTGGAAAATGCCAAAGAATCTGCATAAAGAACTCGCGCCAAATTAACTCTTTTAGAAAGGTTTCGTTTTTGCTTTCGAGTGCTTTGCCAACCATTTTTCGAATAGAAACGACTCCAAAACGTAAATAGACTCCGAGATAAGATGTTTTATTAAGGGCAGGGAAATTGCGTGTCGCTTCGTAATTATCGATCAACGCATCGGAAATATCATAGGGAGTTACTTGTATGGAAGAGGATTCAAAACCAATGTCTTTTAAACTTAAAAACGAATAGGAATGAAGTGTAATTTTATTTAGTAACTCCTCTGATTTGTAATGAATTAATTTGGCTTTTCTAAAGTTATCTTTCCACTTATTTGAATACGGCGTATAGACTACATAAGGTGTTCCGTCATCCTTAACAACTTCTCTCTTTTCAAAGATAACCTGATCTTTACTAGTTTTGAATCCAATGTTTTCATCCTTGAATAAATGGTATAATTCCAAATCGCGTTTGCGGGCATAAGGTTCGTAATCGTGATTAGCAAAAACGGT
>JAYURX010000241.1:0-3960 GCA_043755965.1 Flavobacterium sp.
TGTTGCTTTTTCAGATGCTTTTGCTTCTGCAGCTGCAGTTTTTACGGCTAATACAATTGTTTTTGGCGCATTTTCTTTTAACCATGCACTGTATTCTTCCGGTGTATCAACAACTATTTTCATTTGCATATTGTAATGTGAAGCACCGCAAATTTTATTACACAATAATAAATAATCAAATGTGTATGGATCAAGTGCAGGTTCGCCTTTGGCAACTAAATCGGCGCTTTTCTTAGCTCTGATATTGTTAATATTGGCAACCTTTTCAACCATATTCGGGTTTTCTCTCATCTCAGCAGTAGTAAGCGTAGGTATGTATGAGAAATTAGTTACCATCCCGGGAACACAGTTCATTTGTGCTCTAAAATGTGGCATATACGCCGAGTGCAAAACGTCCTGAGAACGCATTTTGAAAATAATCCTCGTTCCTTTTGGAATATGTAATTCAGTTGAAGTAAAGTCATCCTGTGCATTTGGATCTGATAAATCCACTCCTAAATTATTTACGCCTTCAATATATCTTACGTTGGCTTTTCCTAATACACCATCTCCACCGGAATATCTAGCTTCCCATTTAAACTGTTGTGCATACAATTCAATAACAATCGCATCCTTATGGTCTTTTTCATCCACAAACATAATGTTTGTCCACGCATACAATCCGTAAAGGATTAATACTGCCAAAACAATCGCCGGTATAACGCTCCAGATAAATTCCAATTTATTACTATCGGCAAAATAAAGTGCTTGTTGCCCTTGTCTTCCTCTGTATTTGAAGGCAAAATAATGCAATAACGCTTGTGTTATAGTTTGTACAATGAAGATAAGAACCATCGTGATAACCATTAAATTATCATGTTCCGGTCCGTGTGCCGAAGCAGAATCGCCAATTAAAGGGAACTTTCCATAATACACAAGACACCATATTGTTGTCAGGTAAATGAAAACAAGAAAGCCAAACATCAGGTAACCGTTAACTTTATTATCATTATCATTCGCGACCTGAGTGTCATTAACTTTTACCCCAACTTGTGTTAAGTCGAATATCTTAGTTAACTGCCACAAAGCAACTGCCAATAAAGCTACAACTATAAGTACCAAAAGAGTTGTCATTTGTAATTTACTTTAAATATTAATAATGAAAATGTTTACTTTCTTCAATGAAAGGATTTCGTTTTGGAAGTAACGGTGCTTTTGTTAAAGCATTGAACACCACAAAAATGAATAATCCAAAAAAGAACAATAGCGCTGATATTTCAGGAATTCCAATAAACCATCTGTCACCAACTGTTCCCGGCATAATCATATTGAAGAAATCAATATAATGTCCAGCTAAAATTACGATACCTCCCATCACAACTATCCAATAAATACGCTTGAAATCGGTATTAATTAAAAGTAAAATTGGGAAAACAAAATTCATGAAGAACGCACCAAAAAACGGCAAGTTATAAAGTTCTATCCTTGTTTTGAAATAGGTAACTTCTTCAGGAATATTGGCATACCAGATCAACATAAATTGTGAAAACCATAAGTACGTCCAGAAAACGCTGATACCAAACATGAATTTTGACAAATCATGAATATGGCTCGAATTTACATTTTCCAAATATCCTTTAGATTTTAAATAAATAGTTACCATTTGAATTGTTGTGATACCGCTTACGAAGAAGCTCGCAAAAACATACCATCCAAAAAGGGTACTGAACCAATGTGCATCGATAGACATAATCCAATCCCAAGCCATGATAGATTCAGAAACGATAAAGAATACAAGGAATGCCGCTGACATTTTGAAGTTCTTTTTGTAGAAAACATTGTCGCTTGCTTCGTCCTGAGCCAAGCAATTTTTTCTTGAAAAATAGCGGTACAAATTCCAGCCTAATAAGAAAATTGCTGCTCTTGAAATCCAAAAAGCAAAATTTAAATAGCCTGACTTACCTGCAATTATTGCGTCATAATTTGGGCTATTCGGGTCGGCAACGCCATCTTTCATCCACACAAACAAATGGTTAACATGGAATCCGGATAACAATAAGAGTACGAAGAAAATAATTGATATTACAGGTAAATAAGCCGTAATGCCCTGCATTACCCTGAACAATACCGGAGACCAGCCTGCCTGTGCCACTTGTTGGATACCATAGAATGCCAAAACACCCATTGTTATTAACAAGAAGAATATACACGCAACATATAATGCTGCCCATGGTTTATTTTGCAACTGATGAAAAACGTGCTCTACATGTTCTGCGTGATCATCAGCATGTGCTTCCGCTTTATTTGCACTGTGTTCTGCATGAACTGGTTCTGCTACTGCTACAGCTGTTACAGTATCTTTAGCAATTGTATCATGATTAGCTTCAACTGCTTCCTCGTGCTTAACAGCAGTAGCATGTTCAGTTGCTTTAGCAGTTTCTCCATGAGTTACAGCTGCTGCTTCGTGAGATTCAGCTCCTGTCGCTTCGTGATTTGCTGCAGCTTCATGTCCGCCTCCATGGTGAGCTTCTTCTTCTTCTCTCAGAATCTTCTCTACATCCTGAACAGTTTTTGGCGCAGTTAAAAAACCATAACCAATACCAAGAATACCTACCAGCATTAGGACAAAAGAAAAAGTTTTTAATTTACTTGAAAAGGTATACATATCTATAACAATCAGTTTGTTTTACAATTATAATTTGCTTTTAAGTTCAAGAACATACGCTGCAATCATCCAACGCTCTTGTTGACTTAATTGGTTTGAATACGAACCCATGGAATTTAATCCATAGGTTTCAACATGGAAAATACTACCTACAGAAACCTGTCTGTCTTTGTAACTTGGTATCCCAAGGAATTTTTGTTGTTTCACCAACTTCCCTTGTCCGTCACCTGTTGTTCCATGGCAAATGGCACAATAGATACCATATAATTCTTCGGCTTTTTTCATATCTACCGCTGTAGAATCAAGCGGTGAATTTGTAATTGTCTTAGAGAAGTTATATCCTTCTGTAGTATTTGGGATTCCATAAGGAACAAATCCTCTTTTAATTGATCCGTCTGGTGGAATTTGGCCTTCTTTCCCTTTTAAGCCTGTTGGCGAATTAAAGGCATTGGATTCAGAATAGGTTTCATAAGCTACCGATTCGTACATATTTGGCATGTATTGGTAGTTTGGTTTCAAATCATCTTTACAAGACGAAAAGGAAACAATGATACCTAATACAAATGCTATTTTAAGTAAACTTTTCATATCTATATTAATGCTTATCAATTTCAACTACTTTAACTTCTACTGCGCCAGTATCTTTCAAAAACTTCACCAATTCGTCTTCATTGTTTTTAACTGAAACCTCCATTAAAAAATGGTCGTCTGTTGTTCTGACATCCGGATTTTCAGCTTGCTTGAATGGCCATAATCTGCTTCTCATATAAAAAGTGATTACCATTAAATGCGCTGCAAAGAATACCGTCATCTCAAACATAATTGGCACGAAAGCCGGCATGTTTTGATAGTAGGCAAAACTTGGTTTACCTCCAATATCCTGTGGCCAATCCTGAATCATGATGTAATTCATCATAATTGTGGCAACCGATAAACCAATGCAGCCATAAATAAAGGCACAAATAGCTAATCGTGTTGGAGCAATTCCCATGGCTTTATCCAAACCGTGCACCGGAAACGGCGTAAAAACTTCTTCAATATGATGATGAGCGGCTCTTGTTTTGTGAACTGCATGCATCAATATATCATCATCATTGTATATTGCGTGTATAACTTTATTACTACTCATAGCAATTATTAATGTTTATCTGAATGATTATGACCTCCTAATTCTCTTTGTCTCTTATAATTTTCCCCCGAAGATTTCAAGATTGTTTTAACCTCAGCTTGAGCAATCACAGGGAAAGTTCTAGCATATAGAAGGAATAATACAAAGAAGAAACCTATCGTTCCAATAAAAATTCCAATATCTACAT
>JAYURX010000242.1:0-3959 GCA_043755965.1 Flavobacterium sp.
AAGCTTGCCTGGGTAAGCAGGCTCTGGTCGAGGATTGTGATTTGGGCATCTAATTGATTGGCGCCAAAGGCAGAAAGGACCACTACAAGAGTGAGTCGGATGTGTTTTTTCATTGTGGTAGAAAGTATCGCCTGAATGATTCCGGGAATTTTCCACAGAAGCATTCAGTATATTAAATTGTGTGTGGTAAACATACAAATAAAACCAATATAATGTTTCTGTTACTTTAAATACCCATTACCTACTCCATATAATATTTTTTGAAATTTTGTTTAAAATTGTTTGTAAAAAATAAAAATCGCATTATATTTGCAACCGCTTAAAAGATATAAATCTTCCTTCTTAGCTCAGTTGGTTAGAGCATCTGACTGTTAATCAGAGGGTCCTTGGTTCGAGCCCAAGAGAGGGAGCTACTTTAAGAAATCCAATCTATTTACTTAGGTTGGATTTTTTGTTTTCACACATTTCCTCATATTTCACAAGGATTATATTCTAAACTTCTATCACAGCATACTACTTCTGTAAATCAGTGCTGTTCCAAAAAAGGCATACTATTAGGTACGCCATTTCTAAAAAAGGTACGCCACTTTTAAAAATCTAAAATTATGAATTTCAATAAATTAAAAATACTTTTCCTTTTAGAAAAAGCAAAAGCCACTAAAAAAGGAAATGCTCCTATTCGGTGTAGGATTACATTCGGTGCAAGGAAGATTTTATACGGGATTATCGATAAATCCTAGTCATTGGTATATCCGCAGGATTTTGTGCAGAAAGGAACATCCCTTTTAATAAGAACAGTAAGCAAAGTAAAATTTTCTTCATAAAATAGTTTGAGTATCAAATTTATAAATAAAATAATTGTAAGATAAAATTTTTTAACAATCAAAAAGCCCAACTTAACAATTGGGCCTTTCCTTACTATTTCTTCGAAAGCTATTCTTTTATAAATTTAGTATTCGCCGTTCCTTTATCAGTGTTGACCTTAATAAAATAAGTTCCCGTTTTTAGGTCAGAAACATCAATAGTAGAAACACTTTCTGCATTAGGAATAGCGATGACCATTTGCCCAAGTAAGTTGTAAATGCTTATATATTTTACATTTATCGTAGCTTTTGTTTCAAGATTCAACAGCTGCTTCGCCGGATTTGGATAAACACTAAAGAAAGTCCCAAAATCAAAATCCTGCATAGCCAAAGCAGCAATGGTAGTCGTAGCAGTGTTAGTTACAATTGGAAAATTATAATCAAAATAGATGTTGGCTGTATTGCTAAACGTATCTCCTACAACTAAAGTTGGTTTAGTCTTTATTTTAAAGGCTACGTAGCCAGAATTAGTTCCTGATGCAAAAGGTAAGTTGATGTTTTGAAAAATAAATTCTACTTTATTAGTATCAGAAATTCTTGTTTCAAACGAGTGACTTCCAGAGATTGGCATTAATGTGTTTACATCAAATTTGGATGTATCTATCATATCTTTTACCACTATGTTTTGGGCATTGGCAGTTCCTTCATTTTCAAAACGAATGATATAATGCACATAGTCACCCACCATGCTTGGTGAAATAGTAGTTCCTTCAGTACACGTTTTATCATTAGGGTCAAATGAATTTATCACTATTTGATGAAAGTCGAACGTATTGTTTGAAGGAATAGCATCATTAACAATAGGTGTAATCACAGCATTAAAAACTAAAATATTTCCACTATTAACTGGTGGTGTTTGTGTTGGAGAATTTAAATGCAATACCAAGTAGATAGACCGATTTTCATAAGGTTGTAAATTGGTAAAATTCCATGTTAATTGGTTAGTAGCAATACTGTCATAAATAGGATTTGCAGAAATTAAATGTAATAGCGCATCACTATAGTTAATAGTGACTTGTCCACTAGGCATTACAATATTTCCATTATTTACATATACTACTTTATAATAGGAATCAAATCCTGGCATGGAAGGTAATAAAGGGAAAAAGTAGACTAATAAATCCTGATGGTCTAAGGGTGAAATACAAAAGTCTTGAGTTACTGACGGATTTGAAGGACCCAAGGTTACTTGAAAATTAGATGGGTTGGTGTCGTAATACTGTGGATTTTCAAAAAAGGGTGTTAGTGTGTAAGTTCCTGCTAGTAATGAAATGTGATATTGTCCTGAACTATCAGCAAATCTTCTTCCGCCTTCTACTCCGTTAGTGAAATTAAAACTAAAATTAGGAAAGATACTGTCATTAGCATCACAACCATTGTTGTTTGAATCCCACTGATTAGTTCCTTGTATAGTGTAAAAAAGACCCCCTGGGTCAAAAGTACAATAGGTATTAAAATTAATAGCATTAGCCGTAACTCCAATCAAGGCTGGAACTATTTGTTGTACTTCAGCATCTTCATCGTAACAAATGTACTTTAAAAGAGTATTTACTTTGATATAAATGGTCTGATAAGTATTCTTACCATTTTTCAACAACAATTTTTCCAACTTCCCATTTGGCATATTAATATTGAGAACATTAAGATTAGTTTGTTGGTTAAAATCTAATGTTTTTAAAAGATGGGTATTATTTGGTGTAATACTTAAATACGAAGTCAAATAAAATTCTTTTAAGTCCGTGAAAGCCGAAAAAAGAATGTTTTCGTTAGTATAACTTACAGTTGAACTTGACCCGGAATAATACATTTCTAATTTATCTATTTTAGCTAAAGTCAAATCAAAAGTAGCGAAAGCTGTAGGAGATGCACTAGTAGCATCTAATTTTAGATACGTTACAATACTGGCAGCATTAAAAACAGGTTGATGTCCTTTTAAGTAAATGTACGGAGTGTTAATTCCATTAGCGAAGACAATTTTTCTAGAATTGTTTCCGTTAATTACCGATTGTGGAGAAACCAATTTGAAATATTGTGCTACATCAATATGGTTGTTAATAGTAGTAGTAGAATTAAAAGGAAGGTTTCCTGTAAAATCTACAAGAGTAGCTGTGGTTAGGTTGTTAAAATTCAAAGCTAAAGAACTTGATGGTATTGCTTTTATAATTAATTGACCTACATGATTTAGTGTCCCTAAATTAATGTTTGCAATACTGTAGTAACAATCCACATTAAATAAAACTAAATTATCCGGACCATTGTAATTCAAAGTAGTAAAAATTCCACTAGCTAAACTGAATCCAGTAATGTTAAGACTATTCAAATTGGGCAAGACAGCATAATCCAGGTTATTCATGTTTGCAAAATTGTTGCTGTAAAGGGTAAGTTTTGTCAAGCTTGTTAAACCGTTAAACAATAATGAAGAACTTGGATTACTGCTATTAACAGTCAGCTCAGTGAGGTTACTCATGGTGCTAAAATTATAATCAGATAATCCGGCTGAGGCATTTAGTGTTAGCTTATCAAGCATGGGGCCTATTGCTCCATAATTTACAGAAGTAATAACAGGATCGCTATTGCTGGTATAATTGACTATACTCAAAATCAATTCTTTTAAATAATTCATACTGCTAAAATTAATTGTACCCGTTGGTATTTTTGACCCGAGCGTTAACTTATTAGCATTAAGTGGAAATATAATATCAGTAAAAGCTACATTTGTGATGGTACAATCTAAATCGGTTCTATTCAAAGTAGATAAATTAAGTATACCATTCAGGTTTAAATTTTGAATATTTAAGAAATCTAAATTTGGCAAATTAGTTAAAGCGAAACTATTAAAAGGGGTATTTCCCGAATTATAAACACCAAAATTTAATTTTTCTAACAATGGTAGGTTTTCAAAATTGAAACTTTGTAAGCCAAAACTATTGTATATATCTACATATTGCAGAGCAGGAAGGTTTTTAAGGATGATATTTTTCAAGTCTAAAGCAGGATTAAGTTGTCCACTCTGTATTCTTACTCTTATAAATTGCAAATTAGGAAGTATTCCATCTAAAGTAATAGTTTGAACTCCATTTTGGAGGTTAATAAAAA
>JAYURX010000243.1:0-1700 GCA_043755965.1 Flavobacterium sp.
TATGTTTTTAGCACGGACAAAGCTTTTGCCAAAAAAATAATTCAAACTTATTCTTTTGGTGGTGGTTGCATCAATGATACCGTTGTTTATTTTTCAAATAAAAAATTACCTTTTGGCGGTGTTGGCCACAGTGGCATTGGCGCTTATCACGGTAAATTAAGTTTTGATACTTTCACGCATCAGAAAGGTATTATAAAAAAGGGAAATTGGTTAGATATTCCGATTCGGTATGCGCCATATGAAGGAAAATTAAATAATTTAAAGAGAATACTAAAATGGCTCGGTTAAAATTATTTATTTTTGAGTAGGCCAAAACAAAACATCTCCATAAACCCCAATTACGTTGAACAATTTTTTTACTTTTTCAAATACTAATAGCTTACTAATTCTAGTCGTTTTGCTATTGTTACTCTATGGTGCCTATTTTGCAACAAATAAATCCTTGAAAAAGAAATTAAATCTGCGGAATCATTCAGAATTCGAGCCAAAAGAACAACAATATGAACTGTACCTGCTCTTTTTTGGAATTACGATTCCGCTGGTTGAATCGATTCTGGAGATTTTTAAAGTACGCTCTGAGAGTTTTCTGGTTCCCAATATCTTGATTGGAATAGTTTTAATAACCTTTTATCTGCTTTGTACCCGAACTAGGTTTTTTGCCAAACATATTAATTCCGTTTTTTTATTATGTTATTTCGGATATTTTGGATTAATAATTTACTACCTGTATTTTAAAGAGTTTGAATTGATATGTTATGTTAGCCTTGTACTTATTTACTTCCTCTCCTATTTTGTCTTAAAGAATATTCTTCACTATTGGCTATTCGTCATTACTTGCCTTATGCTGCTTATTAGTTCGTATGGTTTTGAACTTATTCCGTATAATTATACCATCATTCTTATTTGTGCCTTTATTTTAACTACGACCATTCATACAGCCCGACATTTGGCGCTAATAGAAACAAAGAATAAATTTCTTTTCGCAAACATCTTGGTAAACAATGGAAATTCATTGATTATAACGACCAACAAAAAAGGAGAAGTGTCGTTTTGCAGTGAATCTATTAAAGATATTTTAGGCTACACTGTTGAGGAAGTTTCAGGTTTTGGTTTTTGGGAACTAACCGAAGATGAACAATTCATTGGCGATGCCTATCATAACGATTATATCGATGACAGGTTGTATGTCAGAAAGTTAAAATGTAAAAATGGTGACTATAAGTTCATTCAGTGGAAAGACAAAAAGTATTCCGAAGATATTGTTATTGGTATCGGTCAGGATGTGACAGAACAAATCAATATTGAAAACCAGTACAGAAGCCTAATCGAATCGGCGGCAGATTTGATTTATGAAATTGACTTAAAGGGAGTCATCACTTATCTCAATCAATTTACTGAAAAAACGCTTGGTTATTCTAAAGATGAAATTGTAGAGAAACCATTTTATAAATTTATCAGAAACGATTATTTAGACTTTGTAGTTGATTTCTATAAAGATATTCCAAAAGAGAGCAATCAATACGCCGACCTTGTTTTTCCTTTACTTAAAAAAGATGGAGATACCATCTGGGTTTCCCAAAAAGTGACAATGAAGAAAAACCAAAATGATGTAATTGTAGGTTTTTCAGGAATCGCAAGAGATGTAACCCTTGTGAAAAATCTTGAAATAGAACATTATAACAGAAGTAAAAAAGTTAGGG
>JAYURX010000244.1:0-1687 GCA_043755965.1 Flavobacterium sp.
ACACAAAAGCTAAACAATACAAACCTGTTCTTACCGGACTTTCGAATTTATGAACCAATTCACCATAATATCTTGTTGGATCTTGCGGAAGTGCCTGAATATATTTGTAATCCATTTCCGGAAACCAGAAATCGTAAAAGTGCAATCCTAAAAACGCTAAAACAACTGAACCAGAAATAATCATATTTTTTGAAGCCCATGAAGAATTAGCCGAACCGTTATTTTTAGCATAGCTGATAGGTCTTGCTGAGTTGTTTTTAATTTCC
The DNA here is from genome assembly GCA_043755965.1 of Flavobacterium sp. Taxonomy (GTDB): domain Bacteria; phylum Bacteroidota; class Bacteroidia; order Flavobacteriales; family Flavobacteriaceae; genus Flavobacterium. Next base: position 267 of record JAYURX010000244.1, read on the forward strand.
AAAACAAATCCCATTACAAAGTGAAATACAACGCCAAAAGCTAAAATAGGTTGCATTACATACTGAATTAATGGATTGTATCCCATAAAATGAGAGCTTTCATTGAAAACATCAGCGCTAAATACCGAGGTTAAATTTATTGAAAAGTGTAAAGCTAAAAATGAAATTAAGAAAAGTCCCGAAAGTGCCATGGCGACTTTTTTAGCAATGGACGAACTCAAAACGGAAGATTTTGCCATAAGATTGTGTAATTTATTTAAAAAATCACACAAAAATACAGCTATTTGCCATTAACTACAACCTTTTCGCTGTAATTTATAATCAATTTAAAGTGAGTTTAACAGTTGTTGATTTACAACACTTTAGATACTGTTTTTTGGCTTAAAAAGTTAAACAAAACTACTTAACATAAGTCGGAACCAAACCACGCAATCCCATGTCAACAACGTTCTCACCAGCAGCAGGTTCATATTTTCCGTCGGCATTTACTTCATGCCATTCAAAACTATTGTTGATCGACAATGATAACGTTATCACTACATCATTCGTTTCGGTGCCATCAATAACTAAATTGCTTGCAAATCTTCCTGTAACTACGCATGTATTTAAATTTCGTGGAATTGGAGAAGTTGCTTCAATAGGATTTGGAACTGTTGTTGTTCCCTGCGGTGCTTGCCCCGAAGTAGAATAAGGATAATCATTCAATGCAAAAGCCCAATAACCTTGTGCTCTATTTTCGTTTACAGGAAAAGTAGTATTATCTACATCGAAAGTAGTTATGTAAGTGTTAAAACCAACAAAACTGGCTAAGGTTCCTTCGTAATCATTTCCGTTAGCAGCACGAACGCTGATTTGATAATTTTGATATGACAATGAAACTCGCATCCATTCATAACTTCCTGCGGTGACTTGGCTTAAAGGAATTTTCAGAAAGGTTTCACCTTCATAAACAATTTTTGATTTACTGAAATCAATAGCATTGCTACCACCAAGTGTTGTTTCCGGAGCATGATATAAAATAGTTCCATTTCCGAGTTGTGTGTTAGCATTTGGCGCCATTTCTACATAATGTGAAGAGATTAAATTAAAAATAGGCGTTTGTGCAGCATTCCCAGCAGCAACTGTTGAAGGCTGTCCTAAATTGTTTAATCTTGCCTGATTGGGATCAAATTTAAATTTGATAATCAACATTGGCTCACTGCTTGAATCGTTACTACACGAATACAAGGAAGCCATAGTAATTGCTAACAATATTAAAATATATGGTTTTTTCATTTAATTTTGATTGATTTTGTTAAGACGATGTTACTGCGTTTTTGTTATATCTTCATCTATAACGAGAATATAGTCTGCTTTATTATAATCTTCGGGCATTATTTTTTCTAAATCTTTTTGCTCGACGGTTGCAATAGTCATTATTT
>JAYURX010000245.1:0-3932 GCA_043755965.1 Flavobacterium sp.
TACCATTATTTTACCATTGGTTTAGCTTCGCTCCGTTCAGCCTTCGGCTTCGGGTTCTTTTTATCGTAATCCAAAGTCTCTTTGCTTGGCTCCAGCGGAACATTTTCTTTTTCCATTTCGACTTTACGTTCCGCCTGAATCTGGGCATCGAGTTCATTTTCTTCAGGAGGGAAAATATCGTCTTTGGATTTTATCCGTTCATCGGCTCGCCAGATAAAACCTCGCAGTTTCCTGGCATTTTCGGGCAAATCCTTTTCGGGATAAATATCGCCGTCAGGATTGTTAAAAATGGTAATAGTTTCAATTGTATTTTTGTCTAAAATCAGATTGATTTTGCTGCCAACACTTTTGTTAATGCCAATGAGTTCCTGCTTGTCATTCCGCAGGTAATAAATGACTTCCGTATTTTTAATGATGTCAACTTCGCTGAGTTTATTGTCTTTGAACTTGCCGTAAAGGTTTTGCCCTTTCACCTGATTGTAGCCTGTTCCAATCGTATCTTTCGATATGATAAAAGCATTGTTCACCACTTTGAGCGAATCCAATTTTTCGGTTCTGTTATTGCCAATGAGATGCATAATATCTCCGGTCATCTGGTTGTCATAATTCCAAAGTACTGGTCTGCCAATGAGTTTTGTTAGAGCGCTCTTTTGGTCTGAATGTATTGAATCACATTTGCCGCTCATATCTGTTTTGTAAAAACGAACGTTATTGAAAGCACGAATAATGCGTTCGCCCGTTTTTCCGGTAATCAACATTTTCTTTCCATGGATATACATCGAATCTTTTTCTACCAATGAAATAGCGACTGCTCTTTTGGTAATCATCATCGAATCTCTTTCGGTTTTGATATTGCGATAAATTTCGGCATAATGCCCTTTGATAAGCCCTTTATTTATAGAATCGGTAATTTTTACATTATTTGTTGCCGAAGCATATTCCCGGTTTCGGTCATAATACAAACTGTCGCCTTCAATCCGTCGGTCTTTATATTTGATGTATGACTTTCGGAGGAAATAGGCAAAGTTCTTCTTGGTATCGTAAAAACCTTTTTCGGTGTAAATAAAATTCTCTTTACTCGTTATCGTTGACGGTCCAAATAAATAGGAGTGACCCGAGTTGGTATAATAATCCAAATGATTGGACTTGATAGTATATTTTGGATTGGTAATCGTGACAGCCGTTACGAATTTAAACTTTTTTTCGTTGGCAAAATACCGTCCGGATTTGCTCTTCAGCGTATTTTCTTTGTTGGTAATTGTTCCGTTTGAATTGTAAAATGCTTCCTGTGTATTCCGGTCAAAGTTTATGGTATCGGTAACCAAAGTCGATTCGGGGGAACGCATCACTACATTTCCTGTTGCGTAGGCTTTTTTGACTTCGCCATTGTATTCGGCGTATTTGCTGTTTAGAAAAAGTGTGTCACCCTGCACCATTTGGACTTCACCAAAAGCTTTTATGTAGTTTTCCTTTTGAAAAAAATAAGCTTTGTTGCAAGTGAAAATTACACCATCATGATTTACCCTAACGTTTCCCTGAAGCAATGCGGCATCTGGAAACAGTGTTTCATCGACATCAAAATGATCTGCATGTTCAACAACTATTTTGGATGATTTTTGCGCATTTATACTAGTCCATGTAAAGAGCAATAATCCGATGTAAAAAAGAAACTTTTTCAATGAAAATATATTTGGCTCAAAATTAAGAAATTAGGAACAATCAAAAGGGTTATTAAGAATTATTTATGTTACTTATATTCTTTATATTTGTAGCTATGACTTATTGAACCAATTATAAGTCTGAACTGTAGTATGAAAACAAGTTTAACATTTGCTGTAGTGATGAGTTGTGTTATAGCCAATACAACAGTTGCTCAAAAAAAGACCACTATGAGTGCCAAACCCAAAGTTATTACCACGCCTAAAAAAGATGTAGTCTATCAAGTTTTTACCCGCTTGTTCGGAAACAAAAATACCACCAATAAACCCTGGGGAACAATTGAGGAAAATGGTGTCGGGAAGTTCAACGATTTTACAGATAAGGCATTGCAGGAAATTAAGAAACTAGGCGTAACCTATATTTGGTATACCGGTGTTCCGCATCATGATGTGATTAGGGATTATACCAAATATGGCATTTCCAATGATGACCCCGATGTGGTAAAAGGCCGCGCTGGTTCTCCTTATGCTGTAAAAGATTATTATAATGTAAATCCGGATCTGGCGGTTAATCCAGCCAGGAGATTGGAAGAATTTGAAGCATTAATTGCCCGAACGCATAAGAATGGACTGAAAGTCATTATCGATATTGTACCGAATCACATTGCGAGAAACTATCATAGTTTAAGCAATCCGAAAGGCGTTCGCGATTTTGGCGCTGATGACAATACTTCGGTGGAATATGACCGGAACAATAACTTTTATTACATACCTGGAAAAGCATTTGAAGTGCCAACTTCCGATAAATACAAACCTTTAAACGGTGAAAAAAATCCGCTGAGTGATGGCAAGTTTACCGAATTCCCAGCCAAATGGACGGGTAACGGCTCGCGGGAAGCAAAACCGGATATCAATGATTGGTATGAAACCGTAAAAGTAAATTATGGCAGCAAGCCTGATGGCTCAAAGGATTTTCCGGAGCTGCCTGAAGGATTTGACAAAAAAGACAGCAAAGCACATTATGAGTTCTGGAAAGACAAGGACGTGCCGAGTTCCTGGAAGAAATTCCGCGATATTGCCTTGTACTGGACAGCAAAAGGCGTAGACGGTTTTCGCTATGATATGGCAGAAATGGTTCCTTATGAATTTTGGAGTTATATGAATTCGGCCATTAAGATGAAAAATCCAAAAGCATTTTTATTAGCTGAAGTATATAATCCAAAGGAATACAGAAATTATATCAACCTAGGGAAAATGGATTATCTGTACGACAAAGTCGAAATGTATGACCATTTAAAAGCTATAATCCAGGGCAACGCAATGCCTGAACCGCTTTCGGAGATTCAGGAAGGCATGGCCGATATTGAGCACCATATGCTGCACTTTTTGGATAACCACGATGAGCAGCGATTGGCAAGCCCAGAATTTGCAGGAACTCCCGATAAAGGAAAACCAATGATGGTCGTTTCTGCGACGATTAGTTCGTCGCCAACGATGATTTATTTCGGACAGGAAGTAGGCGAAGACGGAAAGGAAAATGCCGGTTTTGGAACCCATTCCCGTACCTCCATTTTTGATTATGTTGGCGTTCCGCATCACCAACGTTGGATGAATGGTGGTAAGTTTGACGGAGGAAAATTATCGAAAAGCGAGTTGGCTTTACGCGATTTTTACAAACGCTTACTCAACTTCACGTTAAAAAGCGATGGCCTGATGGGCAAGTTCAAGGAAATACAAACGATTAACAGAAATGAAACGAAAGCCTATGACCCGGGATTGTATTCTTATGTACGCTGGACAGCTAAGGAAAAACTGATAGTGGTGGCGAATTTTTCCTGGGTAACGACAAGCAATTTTGAGCTGAAAGTACCAACTGATGTGATTCAAACATGGAATATTAAAGACGGTTTGTATGATGTAAAAGACCAACTCTACGGAAGCACGGCACAGTTAAAAGTAACCGATGGCAAAGGAACTATACAGTTGAAAATAAAACCGAGTGAGAGTTTTATATTTAAATTGTAAATTTTAATAAACAAAATAAAAACCCTTTCATCTGAAAGGTTTTTTTCGTACTACATGCTAATCTTATAATCAAGACCCCTAATGCTGTAACACCCGGAAAGTGTTATAAGCCTACCTTGGTATCGCAAAAAAAAACATAAATGAAATTTAAAGAAAACGACAATGAAACTAGTAAAATATTTGTTGACTGCAATGGTATTCCTTGCTTTCAAAGCACAGGCACAGGTTAACCCCACGACAGGAAGAATA
>JAYURX010000246.1:0-1685 GCA_043755965.1 Flavobacterium sp.
GTCCGATGAAAAAAATACTTTTCCTTTTGTTAATGCTGAACGTTGTTATGATTTCAGCCCAAGAATTATCTTCCAAAGAATACCAAAGAATACTTAATAAAGAATATGGAGATAAAGAAGAGAGTCCGCTAACGGAAGAAGATTTCATATCATTCAAAGGGTTGGATTTTTATCCAATCAATGAAAAGTTTATAGTAGAAGCTAAGTTTGTCCGCACACCGGAAGAGAAAGTCTTTAAGATGAAAACAACCGGTACGCGAACACCCGAATATGTGAAATACGGCCAATTGATTTTTAGCTTTGACGGAAAAGAATTTAAATTAAACCTGTATCAGAATATTGATTTGATTAAAAAAGAAGGCTTTGCAGATTATCTATTTCTTCCTTTTTCAGACTTGACTTGCGGAAAGGAAAGTTATATTGGTGGACGCTATATTGACATGAGGATTCCAAAAGGGAAAACAGTGCTCATCGATTTTAATAAAGCCTACAATCCCTACTGTGCTTATAACCACAAATATTCCTGTCCGATTGTACCACTTGAAAATGATTTGGAAGTAGCAATCTTAGCGGGAGTCAAAAAGTTTCATGACTGATGCAGTTCTACAATTTACATACACACTCCTTTACCAATAATCCCAATACATTGGAACTGGTTAATCAATACCCTTGGGAGTTTGATGCAGCCATTCCGCAGTATTCTATTGGCATTCATCCCTGGCATATCAGCAAAGAACGATTGGTAAGTGATTTAATGATGATAGCCGAGAAGCTGCAGTTAAAAGAATGTTTAGCACTTGGCGAATGTGGATTGGACAAACGTATCGAAATCCCGATGGCATTCCAGATTGAAATTTTTGAAAAGCAGATTGCTCTCGCAGAGAAATATCAGAAACCTTTGGTACTGCATTTGGTAGCGGCTTTTGACGAACTAATCGAAATCAAAAAGCGTTTGAAGGTTGCGGTACCAATTATCATTCATGGGTTTTCAAAGAATGAACAGCTAGCCAAACAATTATTGGAGAATGGATTTTATCTCTCTTTTGGGAAATACCTGTTGCGCTCCCGAAGCTTCGGGACTGAACTTAAGGAAGTGTTTCAGGCGGTGCCAAACGATAGGTTCTTTCTCGAAACCGATATGATTGAGGAAACCCTCGAAGAAGTGTATGCCCTGGCTGCGGAATACAAGGGTATGACTTCAGAAGAAATGAGATTGCAGGTTGAAGCCAACTGGAGGACAGTTTTTGGTTGATTATTAAAAAAAAGAAACAGATAGATTTGTTTACTGTTTTGCCGGAATATAGATATCAAATCGGGCTCCTTTATTCAATTCCCCGGTAGCTGTAATAATGCCGTTATGATTTTCTACAATCTTCTTTACAATAGCTAATCCAATGCCTGTACCTATATAATTTTCCGCATAATTCAATCGCTGGAAAATTTCGAAAATCCTGTCTTTGTATTTTTGGTTAAAGCCAATGCCATTATCTTTAACACTCACATGGCAATAATCAATTTTCGTTGGAAATCGATTAGGTTTTGATTTATCATATTTGATATACTCACTTTTTATTATAATATGGGGAGGCACGTCAGGCATACAAAACTTCAATGAATTAGTAATAAGATTTTGCATAAGCTGTCGGAATTGAAACGGAATTATATAAGCTTCACACAATTTATCC
>JAYURX010000247.1:0-3920 GCA_043755965.1 Flavobacterium sp.
AAGTGATGAGCCGGAAATCAAACAAGTTGCTGCTGCCATTGAGCAATCGTTTTCAGGAAGTAAACTGGTTGAGGTTTTTCAGGGCGTTGAAAGCATTGACGGTTATAAAATGGAGAATAACTATTCTGAAAAATTGCAGTTTGACCAAATAAAACCCGGAATAAAATTGCTAAAAAGCGGAACCATTTTACCAAGTTCCAATAATTTGAAAATCAACTTTGAGGCGGCGAATCTGAATGCGGTTGATGTAAAAATCTATAAAATTTACAAGAATAATATCATGCAGTTTTTGCAGGATAATGAAATTAACGGCACACGGAATCTGAGACAGGTGAGTCAGGCGATAGCCAAATCGACTATCGAATTAAAGCAGAACAATCTCCTGGATTATACCAAATGGAATAGTTATGCCTTAGACATTTCAAAAATTATAAAACCGGAACCCGGAGCAATTTATCGCGTCGAGTTCTCCTATAAAAAGAAATATTCCCTGTATAAATGCACAACATCCGCAGCAACTTCGGAAGGTAACAACGAGAGCGAAGAAGCCGAAGATGACAACGAAGATGATGTTAATTATAGTGGTGAAGACTATGATTATTATTATGAAAGGGATTATGAATGGAGAGAAAGCGAAGATCCATGCACCGACTATTATTTTTACAATACCCGAATTGGAACCAATGTTCTCGCTACCGATTTAGGCGTTATTGCCAAAAGAGGAACTGATAAATCGGTTGTAATTGCGGTTAGCGATATCGTTTCAACCGATCCTGTCAGAGGCGCATGTGTTGATTTATACAATTATCAACAGCAAAAAATCGCTTCATCAACAACCGATGGAGACGGAATGGTTTCGTTTCAATTGGAAAAATTTGCCTATTTCGCCATAATAACCAAAGGTGACCAAAGCACTTATGTCAAATTAGATGACGAGCTATCCTTGTCGGTTAGTAATTTTGACGTTTCGGGTGAGATGCTGCAAAAAGGATTAAAAGGCTATCTGTATGGGGAACGCGGCGTTTGGCGTCCCGGCGATACGATGTACTTGTCGTTTATTTTGAATGACAATGCCAATAAATTACCGACATCACATCCGGTAAAATTGAAACTGAATGACCCGCATGGAAAAACAGTGTATCAATCAGTCCAAAAACTAGATGAACTCAACCATTACAAATTTGTAGTGCCAACACAGGACAGCGCGCCAACCGGAAATTGGGAAGCTGTCGTAAGCATTGGCGGCGCCCGTTTTTACAAAAGCATAAAGGTCGAAACCATCAAACCCAACCGCCTGAAAATCAAAAACAGTTTCAACGAACCTATTCTTTCTGCAAGCAAAAATAATGTGAATAACATTCAGGTTCTATGGCTTCATGGTGCTGTGGGCAAGGATTTAAAAACCGAAGTACAGGCAAAATTCTTCCAGCAAACCACCACTTTTAAAGGATATGACAAATATGTTTTTGATGACCCGACCAAAAGTTTTTCTACAGAAGAAGTCAATATTTTCTCCGGGAAAGTTGATGGAAATGGCAGAGCTTCCATTCCGATTAAACCAAACATTCAGGGACAGGCACCAGGAATGCTGCGTGCTGCTTTCATCACAAAAGTGTATGAAAATGGAGGTGATGTAAGTACGGATGTTGCTTCAACTACGTATTCTCCATACAAAACGTATGTTGGTGTAAAATCGCCTGAGCCAAACAAATACGGCCTGCTTGAAACAGGTAAAAACAACCGTTTTGATATTTTAACTCTTGGAGAAGATGGGAAACCAAAATCAGTTAAAAATGTAGAAGTCCGTGTTTACAAATTAGAATCACGTTGGTGGTGGGATGCCTCCAATGATGATTTATCAAACTATAATACCTCAAACTCAACCATTGCTTATAGAAACTTTGTAGTAAGTACCGATTATTCAGGAAAAGCCAATATTTCTTTCACGGTACGAGATCAAGAATGGGGGAATTATTTAATCCGTGTTTCCGATCCAACAGATGGTCATGCCACAGGGACAAAAGTATATATAGACGAGCCTTATTGGTCGGCAAAATCCAAAAATGGCGATGGGGAATCAGCTACGATGTTGCGGTTTTCTACAGATAAAACCAATTATGCCGTTGGGGATAAAGCCAAAATATTTTTCCCGTCAAGTGAAGGAGGAAGAGCGTTGATTTCTATCGAAAACGGAACAAAAGTTTTAAAAACGCTTTGGGCAAAAACCAAAAAAGGGGAAACTACAGTTGAGTTGGAGATTACCGGTGAAATGGCGCCAAATGTGTATATCAATATTTCGCTTTTGCAACCGCATGCTTCGACCAAAAACGATTCGCCAATCAGAATGTATGGCGTTATTCCGATCGAAGTGGTTGACAAAAACACAGTTCTTGAGCCTCAACTTACCATGCCTGATGTGCTTCGTCCGGAGCAAACGATAAATGTAAAAGTTTCCGAAAAACAAGGTAAGAAAATGACCTACACCATTGCCGTTGTAGATGAAGGCTTGCTCGATTTAACACGCTTCAAAACACCAAATGCCTGGGATGTTTTCTATACCCGTGAAGCGCTAGGTGTTCGTACCTGGGATATTTATGATCAGGTGATTGGTGCATATGGCGGAAAAGTAAATCAGGTTTTCAGTATCGGTGGTGATGCTGAAGCGGGTGGCGGAAAAGCTAAAAAAGCCAATCGTTTCAAACCTGTTGTACTCTATTATGGCCCATTCTTATTGAACAAAGGCGAAAGCAAAATCACCAAAATTACGCTGCCAAAATACATTGGTTCTGTCCGTACTATGGTTGTAGCTGCAGATGCTGCAACAAGCGCTTACGGAATGGCAGAAAAAGCAACTCAGGTCAGAAGCCCGTTGATGATTTTGGCTTCGTTGCCAAGAAAAATTTCACCTTCAGAAAAAGTAACTATTCCGGTAACGTTGTTTGCGACAGAAAAACAAATCAAGAATGTAACACTGCAAATCAAGCCAAATAGCAAAGTTAGAGTGGTCGGAAGTACAAGTCAGATTGTGAAATTTACCGAACCTGATGAGAAAATGGCCTACTTCAATCTGGAAGTTGGTAGCACGACAGGTATCGGTAAAATTGATATCATCGCCACTTCCGGAAAAGAAAAATCAACCTATTCGGTGGAGATTGATGTGACCAATCCAAATCCGGTGACGAATGCGTATTCCGATGTCATGATTGAACCAAACAGTTCCAAAACAATTAGCTGGAAAACTTTTGGTGTAACCGGAAGCAACAAAGCCAGTATAGAAGTGTCATCCGTGCCAACGGTAGATTTTGGGCGAAGACTGAACTATTTAATTCAGTATCCGCATGGTTGTGTGGAGCAAACGACTTCGGCTGTTTTCCCTCAATTGTATCTTACCGATGTGATGGATTTGGATGCCGTTCGCAAGCAAAATATTCAGCAAAATGTAACCGCCGCAATCCAAAAACTTGGTAATTTCCAGGTAGCCAATGGCGGTTTTGCTTACTGGCCGGGTGCAGGATCGGCTGATGACTGGGGAAGTTCCTATGCAGGGCATTTCCTGATTGAAGCTGAGAGAAAAGGCTATGTCCTTCCCATTAGTTTCAAATCAAAATGGATTTCCTACCAGCAAAAAATGGCAAAACAATGGCGTTTTGAAAAAGAATATTTCAATGATATAGCGCAGGCTTACCGATTGTATACACTAGCACTGGCGGGTTCGCCTGATTTGGCTTCAATGAACAGATTGCGTGAAACGGTTGGTATTTCCAATGAAAGTAAACTTAGACTGGCTGCAGCTTATGCTTTGGTAAAACAAAATGCAGCCGGATTGGCATTGTTAAGTAAAACGTCTATCGATGAGCAGAATTTCAATGACGATTATTATTACTATTATTATGGTTCGGCCGACAGAAACCGGGCAATGG
>JAYURX010000248.1:0-1679 GCA_043755965.1 Flavobacterium sp.
CATTCGCGGTACTGTTTCCAACGGTCATGATTTTATTGAAAAAGCGGTAAATCTTGGCGCAACAGTAATTGTTTGTGATACATTCCCCGAAATCATCATTACCGGAGTGACTTATATTCAGGTGAAGGATACCAATTCAGCTTTGGCGTTTTTAGCAGCGAATTATTATGGAAATCCATCTCAGAATATAAAATTGGTTGGTATTACAGGAACGAATGGTAAAACAACCATAGCGTCTTTATTGTTCCAGTTGTTCCAAAAAGCAGGCTACAAAGTGGGCTTGTTATCAACCGTGAAAATCATGGTTGATGATAAAGAATATAAAGCGACACACACTACTCCTGATTCATTAACCATCAATTATTATTTGGCAGAAATGAATGAAGTTGGTGTTGAATATTGTTTTATGGAAGTGAGCTCACATGGAATTCACCAAAAACGTACCGAAGCTCTGCATTTCGAAGGCGGCGTTTTTTCGAATCTGTCTCATGACCATTTAGATTATCACCCAACATTTGCAGAATACCGCGATGTGAAAAAATCGTTTTTTGACCATTTGCCAAAATCGGCTTTTGCGTTGACCAACATTGACGACAAAAATGGTTTGGTGATGATTCAAAACACAGCCGCAAGAAAACTGACTTATGCTTTGAAATCATACGCGGATTATAAAGCGCAGATTCTGGAAAATCAATTATCGGGATTGCTGTTAAAAATCAACGAAAGCGAAGTTTGGGTTCGGTTAATCGGAACATTCAACGCCTATAATTTATTGGCAATTTATGGAACTGCAGTCGAATTGGGACTAGATAAACTAGAAGCACTGCGATTGTTATCAGAATTAGAAAGTGTTTCCGGGCGTTTTCAATTTATTGTTTCTGATTACCAAATCACCGCTATCGTAGATTATGCGCACACGCCGGATGCTTTGGAAAATGTTTTGAAAACCATCAATGACATTCGCTCTAATAACGAACAATTGATAACAGTTATAGGTTGTGGCGGCGACAGGGATAAAGCGAAAAGACCAATTATGGCAAATATTGCTTCAACTATGAGCAATAAGCTAATCATCACCTCCGATAATCCGAGAACTGAAGACCCAATTGACATTATTGCCGACATGGAAGAAGGCGTAGAGCCTCAAAATCAAAGAAAAACATTGGCCATTGTTGATAGAAAACAAGCTATTAAAACCGCCTGTCAATTGGCAAGCCCAAATGATATTATTCTGATTGCCGGAAAAGGGCACGAAACCTATCAGGAGATTAATGGTGTTCGCCATGATTTTGACGACATGGAAATTGTAAAGGAAATTTTAGAACAACTCAATAAATAAAACGATATGCTATATTATTTATTTGAATACCTGGACAAAACAGTGAACATTCCCGGAGCAGGAGTTTTCCAGTACATTACTTTTCGTTCGGCATTGGCATTAATACTTTCGTTGATGATTTCGACCATATATGGAAAAAAAATCATCACTTTCCTCAGAAACCAACAAGTAGGTGAAACCGTTAGAGAACTTGGCCTTGACGGTCAAACTCAAAAAGCTGGGACGCCAACAATGGGTGGATTAATCATCATTGTTGCTACATTGATTCCGGTTTTGTTGTTAACCAAACTGAATAACATTTACATTATTCTTTTGATAATGACCACACTTTGGATGGGAA
>JAYURX010000249.1:0-3911 GCA_043755965.1 Flavobacterium sp.
TTTAGTGTTGGTTTCTGGTTTTAAAAACCGGGAAACATTTTTTTTATATTTTACACATAAAAAACTATATTTGAAACTATTATTTTTTTAACTAAAAAACCACAATATGTCTATTTGGAAAAGAAAACCTATGGCGCTATTACTTGCCGAAGCGTCAGAATCTGAAAAAGGATTGAAAAGAACGTTGACGGCTTGGTCACTTGTTGCCTTGGGAATCGGAGCAATTATCGGTGCCGGACTTTTTGTTAGAACAGCAACAGCCGCAGCTCAAAACGCCGGGCCATCAGTTACAATTGGATTTATAGTAGCCGCTATTGGTTGTGCCTTAGCAGGATTATGCTATGCGGAATTGTCTTCTTCCATACCAATTTCAGGAAGTGCCTATACCTATACTTATGCAACCATGGGCGAATTAATGGCGTGGATTATTGGTTGGGATTTAATATTAGAGTATGCTGTTGGGGCGGCAACTGTTGGAATAGCCTGGAGTGAATATCTCAATAATCTGCTGGTCAATGTGCTGCATGTCAGCCCAATTCCATACGAATTTTGCCATTCTCCTTTTCAAACATCAACAGACGGAGTAAGCGGAATAATTAATATACCGGCATTTTTTATAGTAGCTGTAATCAGTTTGCTATTGATAAAAGGAACACACGAATCAGCTTTTGTAAACGGAATTATTGTAGTGGTAAAAGTGGCGATTGTAGTAATGATTATTGTTTTTGGCTGGAGTTTTATCGATGACGCGAACCATACACCTTATATCCCTGAACCGGGAATATTTACAGATGAGCACGGAGTTGGACATAGTTTTGGCGGCATAATGGGAATTCTCGGTGCCGCAGGAACGGTTTTCTTTGCTTTCATAGGATTTGATGCGGTGAGTACCGCAGCACAGGAAACCATAAATCCTAAACGCAATATGCCAATAGGGATTTTAGGATCACTGGCTGTCTGTACCATTTTATATATTCTTTTTGCACACGTTTTGACCGGCCTTGAATCTGTCGAGTTCTTCAGAACAGGCGGAAAAGAAGCTTCCGTTGCTAACGCAATAACTTCAGGAATGCCAGGTTATGAATGGTTGTCACAGTTCGTAACTGTAGCGATTTTGGCTGGTTTCTCATCGGTAATCTTAGTGATGTTACTAGGCCAATCGAGAGTTTTCTATTCAATGGGGAAGGATGGTTTGTTGCCAAAAGCATTTAGCGATATTCATCCAAAATTCAAAACACCATACAAAGCTAATTTAGTAATTATGGTAATTGTTGGACTCTTTGCAGCGTTTATTCCCGGCGATATTGTTGGTGATATGACAAGTATCGGAACACTTTTCGCTTTTATATTAGTCTGCGTCTCTGTTATTGTTTTAAGAAAAACAGAGCCAGATATGAAGCGTGAATTCAAAACACCTTTTGTGCCTTTAGTACCTATTCTTGGCATTATTGTTTGTCTTGCGATGATATACGGCTTGGGCTGGACAAACTGGGCTAGATTGGGAGGTTGGTTAGCTATTGGTATGGTAATTTATTTTGTTTACAGCAAAAAAAACAGCAGACTCAATAGTTCTAAAAAATAATTTAGGTTAAAAAATAATTGAAGAAGGATTAAAGGGTTCACTCTTTAATCCTTTTTTTATTACATTAAAAATTGATAATTATCATTTTTCGGAGTTATATTTTTCCGATATTTGTGTACATGAAAAGTAACTGGGAAAACTTGTTAGCACATTTAAAATTTCTGATTAAAAGAAATCCGGAATGATTTTATGATTTATCAAGTTTGTAAATCTAAAATCATAAATCTAAAATTTAAGTTATGCCACTATACCATAAACTTGGCGATTTTCCACAAAAAAGGCACACGCAGTTTGAAAAACCAACCGGCGGTTTGTACTACGAACAGCTTTTTGGAACCGAAGGATTTCACGGGCATTCTTCGTTGTTATACCATGTTCACAGACCAACACAAGTCAAGGAAATCGCAAAATCATATTCAGTAGAACCAAAAATTGCCATTGGCAAAAACATTAAATCATTGCTTCTGAAAGGGTTTGAACTAAAGCCGGAAGATGATTTTCTGGATAGCCGAAAAGCAATGCTGGTAAACCGCGATTGTATCATTGGGCTTGCTGCTCCAAAACAATCACTGACAACTTATTTCTACAAAAATGCCGACGCCGATGAACTGATTTTTATCCATAAAGGAAAAGGAAAATTACGCACCATGATGGGAAATATCTCGTTTGATTATGGAGATTACCTTATTATTCCACGCGGAATGATTTATCAAATTGAATTCGAAACTTCCGATAATCGTTTGTTTTATGTAGAGTCTTATACTCCTTTCTATACACCAAAAAGATATAAAAATCCATCGGGGCAACACCTCGAACATTCTCCCTTTTGCGAACGCGATTTTAAGTTGCCAAACGAATTGGAAACCCATGATGAAAAAGGTGATTTTACAATCAAGATCAAAAAGGAAGGAATGATGCACGAAGTAGTTTATGCTACACATCCTTTTGACGTTGTAGGTTGGGATGGTTATAATTTTCCATTCGGATTCAGTATTCACAATTTTGAGCCCATAACTGGACGTGTACACCAACCACCACCAGTACACCAAACGTTCGAGACTTCGACTTTCGTTGTATGTTCGTTCTGTCCAAGGCTTTATGATTACCATCCAAAAGCGATTCCGGCACCGTACAATCACAGCAATATTGATAGCGATGAGGTGTTGTATTATGTGGCTGGCGATTTTATGTCGAGAAACAATATCGAAGAAGGTCATATTACGTTACATCCAAAAGGAATTCCCCATGGTCCGGCACCAGGCGCAATGGAACGAAGCATCGGCCACAAAGAAACTCAGGAATTAGCGGTTATGGTGGATACTTTCCGGCCATTGATGGTGACAGAAGAAGCCATGGGATTGGATGATGGAAAATATTATAAATCCTGGTTAGAATAGTGTCATCCTGAGCTTGTCAAAGGAAGGAGCTGGTTCCTGCTGTTCGCTATATCTTTTCGTTTAAAAAAACAAAAAGGATGCCGCTGCCATCAGGGCTAAAAAAATAACAACAACTATTTCGGTTAATCAAATCAACGAATAACCGAATCAACAAATAAACATTATGTCAAAAGAAATAAAATCCGTAGAATACGGACTAGAAAAAATATTTGAAGACGCACAGGATTTCCTTCCGCTTTTAGGAACAGATTACGTCGAATTTTATGTTGGTAATGCCAAACAAGCAGCGCACTTTTACAAAACGGCTTTTGGTTTTCAATCCCATGCTTATGCCGGTTTAGAAACCGGAATGAAAGACAGGGCGTCTTATGTTTTGAAGCAGGATAAAATACGCTTGGTTTTAACAACAGCTTTGAACAGCAATTCACCAATCGGAGAGCATGTTAAAAAACATGGCGATGGAGTAAAGGTGATAGCGCTTTGGGTTGAAGATGCCCGTTCCGCATTTGAAGAAACCACAAAACGCGGTGCCAGGGTATTTATGGAACCAACAGTAGAAAAAGATGAACATGGGGAAGTAGTCCGCGCCGGAATTTACACATATGGCGAAACAGTTCACATGTTTGTGGAGCGCAAAAACTATAAAGGAGCATTTCTGCCAGGATATAAAGAATGGAAATCAGATTACAATCCGGCACCAGTGGGTTTAAAATATGTAGACCACATGGTTGGAAATGTTGGTTGGAATGAAATGAACATTTGGGTAAAATGGTACGAAGATGTAATGGGATTTGTAAACTTCCTTTCGTTTGACGACAAACAAATCACCACCGAATATTCAGCTTTGATGAGTAAAGTAATGAGTAACGGCAACGGAAGAATTAAATTTCCAATTAACGAACCTGCTGAAGGAAAAAAGCGTTCGCAAATTG
>JAYURX010000250.1:0-3903 GCA_043755965.1 Flavobacterium sp.
TCCGCTTACATTTGCGTATAATTCAAAAAAATTCCGGAAAACATGTTTGAATTTTCACAGTATTTAGGTTTCTTAGCTTTCTTAACCATTTTAACGATTGGTTTTTGGTTGATGATGTTTTTAGTAACTTTCGTTGTTCCTTATTGGATCTACGGAGGCGTTAAGGAGTTATTGCAGGAAAGAAAAGCAAAAAGAGACGCAGGACAAACAGCTTAAATTTAAACTTTTTGTTTAAAAAAAACCCCGAATTTCGGGGTTTTTTTCTTTTTATTATCCAGGGAAATCACCATTGTCATCTTGCTGTTGGTTGCCTTTTGGTCTTTTCTCTCTTTCATTTTTCTGAACATTGAACCTATATGTAAAGGATAGATTAACCTGTCTGACCCTCCATTGCATTTCGCTGTAAGAATCTACAACACCCGGCAAATAGGTTTCCATTATTCTTTTTCTCGAGTTGAATACGTCACTAACATTGAAGGCAATTGTTCCTTTGTCTTTGAAAACATCTTTGCTGAATGCTAAATTCATACTGAAAATCCCCAACGAGCTTCCTTGTCTGCTTTTTTGTTTACCGTTGTAGGTCATGTTGGTTTGCCAGTCAATTTTATAAGGCAACGAAACTTTGGAGGTTAAACGAGTAAACCATGAAGTTGTTTTATAATCAAAATTCTGAAAAACAGGGTTTTCATTAAAATCGTTATAGGTGTAATCGCCCTCTGTTTGGATGTAAAAGAAATTGAAGTTTCCGTTTAATTTCCACCATTTATAAGGAGAATAATTTAGGGTAAATTCAAAACCGCTTCTATATTCTGTTGCCAGATTGATAGGTGACGTGATAATTACTGGAACTCCGCTTTCAAAAGTTCCTGTTTCTCTTCTAACTAGTTGGAAAACATCGGTAGTTTTGTTTACATATAATGAAGTATTAAACGTTAGTTTATTCCAGCGTTTGATGTAACCAAAATCAAGAGCATCTGTAAAAGCCGGATCTAAATCGGGATTACCCACAAAAATATTTACGTTACTCGATAGATTGTTGAACGGATTAAGCTGTCGTCCTCTTGGTCTTTGAATTCTGCGGCTGTAGCTAATGGAAGCACTGCTTTCGTCACTAATTTCGTAGGTAAAGAAAGCACTTGGGAAAAAGTTATTGTATTTTTTGTTATTGAAATCATTTGTTCCCAATTGGTTTACATCAATATTAGAGTCTTCCCAACGCATTCCTAAAAGTGTGGAAATTTTTTTGATTTTAAATCCATACTGCGTATAAAGTGCATTTACTTTTTCTTTGTATTCTAAAATGTTGGTAAAATCGCTATTGGGATTACCATCTACAGTTACTGCATAATTGGTTGTGTTTTTTAAGAAGTCACCTCGATAACCTGCCTCAAACTGGCTTCCTTTTCCAAATGGCAAAACGTAATCCGTTTGGAATAAATTCCTGCTTTGCATTTGATTGTTACCGGTAACGCTTAGACTAATATCAGGATTTAATGTAGAAGTGTCAGTGATGAGTGCCGCATTTTTATCAGTGTTGGAAGAAAATGAGCCGTCAATGGTTAATTTGTGTCCTTCTTTTTTGAAGTTTTTCGTCAGATTCGTCGTAAACTCAACGTTTCGGCTTTCGCTGTCTTCTTCGTTGATTCGGTTTCGGGTATAGATATAATCCCGATAGATATCAAAATAATCCTGAAAAACATTATCTCTATTATCGCCACTGCTTTTTCTGTAATTGAATATATTAGTCCACGTAGTTGATTTGTCTAAAAACCAATCCATACCCATATTGGCATTATACGATTTATTCAGCCTTTCGTTTTTTCTGGTTTCATCCATATAATCTCTGGTCGAATTGTCTGCGTTAAGATATCTTGAATTAGTAAACGCGTTTCCTGGATTGTTACGATAATTATACCCATGTGTTGTAAACAAATTAAATTCTTTTGCCTTGTAATTTAAGGTTCCGCTCAAACCATAGCTTTCAGGATCAGCAGCACTCGCAATAACGGTCCCGTTTAATCCCAGATTTTTTCCCTTTTTAAGTATGATATTCAACAATCCACCACCACCTTCTGCATCGTAACGTGCAGAAGGATTGGTAATAACTTCTACTTTATCAATGGCATCAGCCGGAATCAATCGCAAGGCCTCTGTGATATTAATAGCATTTGAAGGTTTTCCATCAATCAGAACTTTTACATTTTCGTTGCCACGTAAAGCTATATTTCCTTCAACATCAACTGTTACAGAAGGAATGTTGTCTAAAACATCACTTACGGTTCCACCCTTAACCATTAAATCATTACCAACATTATACACTTTTTTGTCCAGTTTTATTTCGACAGTAGTTTTTTCGGCACGGACAACTACTTCGTTAAGTTGGGTTGCATCTTCCTCCAAAGCTGTTGTTCCCAAATTTGTAATTTGGGTCAGTTGTTTTTGACTAATTGTTGTTGGTTTAAAAGAAATAAATTCTAAAGTGATATCATAAATTCCCGGAATAACATCTATATTATAATCTCCTTTATTATCGGTAATTCCACCAAAAATCAATTTTGGATTTTTAGCATTTTTAAAAGTTATTGTAGCGTATTCAAGCGGAAGTTTGCTTGTCTTTTCTATTATTTTTCCTGTAATGGCAATTTTAGCTCGCTCAGGTTTACCTTGTCCAAAAACACTAATTGATGCAAATAATATGAAAGCGGATAAAAGATAATGAAATTTTTTCATGTAGGTATTTATTGTTTAACAGTCTTAAAGACGACAAAAATACTGCTTGGTTTAAACCACTTTTCACAAATCTTTGTTAAATGTTATTTTATAAATTGCTCTATTTTGTCTTTTTCTCTACCAATTATGGCATTGTCTCCATCAATGACAATTGGTCTTTGCATTAAGATTGGATGTTTGGCAAAAGCCTTAATGATTTGGGCATTTGTCATTTTTTTGTTTTGGTACTTTTCAATCCAAATGGTTTCTTTTTGACGGACTAATTCAATTGGTTTGATTTTGAGTTTTTTAATTAAGACTTTTATTTCGTCAACCGATAATGGGTTTTCTAAATAATTTATGATATTAAATTCCAGTTCAGATTCTGTTGCGAAAGCCAAACAGTCTCTCGATTTTCCGCATCTTGGATTGTGGAGTATTTGTAACATTTTTTTTTACAAAGTAATATATTTTAATAGAAAAAAGTTAATTTAGGCGAAACAAAAAAGCTATGTTTTTAGAAAAAGGATTTTTGCCAACAAATAAATTTTGGAAGTATTTAGTTGGCTCCGCGATAATTATTACTGCTGCAACAATTGGCCAAATACCTTTGGCTATTGCTATTCTGATTAAATCATTCAAGACAGGGAAGCCGTTTCCAACGACAGAAACGGATATGATGACTTTTCTATCGTTGAACACCACCTTATTTTTATTGTTGTTCTCTTTTGTGGTTGCCTTCATAGCGATTATTTTGGTGGTCAGGTATTTCCACAGGCAAACCTTCTTGTCGGTCACTACTTCCAGAGAAAAAGTAGATTGGAAAAGAATATTTTTTTCGTTTTCGTTGTGGGGAATTTTTACCGTTGGTTCCACATTGATACTCTTTTACACCAATCCGGAATCTTTTGTTTTAAATTTTAAACCTATCCCATTTTTAATACTCGCAATTATAGGAATACTTTTAATCCCTATCCAAACCAGTACTGAGGAATATGTCTTTAGAGGATATCTAATGCAGGGATTTGCGGTCGGGTCATTGCAAAGAAAATTTATAACTGGCGTTGTTTATACTCTACTTTTAATTCCCATATATAAATTATTCGAATTAATTATTAATAATCTATTAGCCTCTATATTGACTTCTTTTAAGCAGATTATATTATTTCTTCTAACAATCTTGACGATTGTTTT
>JAYURX010000251.1:0-1673 GCA_043755965.1 Flavobacterium sp.
AAATTGGAAATCAACACTCAAAAAGAAGAAAAAAGCTCCAAAGGAAAACTGATTATCCAGGTTATGAATGAAATTGCAGGCACAGTAAATTTGGATATCAATTATATTACCAACAATGCTTCATGGACACCATTTTATGATTTGCGCGCTGAGAACATTACATCGCCAATTAATATGATGTACAAAGCACAAGTGGTTCAAAATACTGGTATTGACTGGAAAAAAGTGAAACTGACTTTGTCGTCCGGAAATCCTAATCAGAACAATCAAATGCCATTGTTGAGTGCTTGGTTTTTGAGATATGGGAATCCAAATTTTGGATATAGAAATGGGGATAATAGACCAAATGCTGCCGTTGTAAATTCTTTGCAAGGTCAGCTTGCAGGGGTGAATATCGAGGATAAAGCAATGAAACAAAAAGTAATTATAAGAGGTGAAGGTTCATTTACTGGGAACACAGATCCTTTATATATTGTCGATGGTGTTCCGACAAATGCGGAAACATTTAAGCAAATTCCGCCAGAAACAATTAAAAATGTGAATGTTTTAAAAGGTGAATCCGCAACTTCAGTTTATGGAAGTAGAGGAAGCAATGGTGTAATTGTTATTACCACTAAACAAGGTATGGATGATTATACAGAAATCAACGAAAACCAACTCAACATTTCTTTTGACATCGACATTCCGTATGATATTTTGTCCAATGGCAAACCACACAGTGTGGCGTTGAAAGAAATCAAATTGCCCGCAACCTATAAATATTATGCTGCGCCAAGAGCGGATAAAGAAGCTTTTCTTTTGGCTGAAATCAATGAGTATTCGAAATACAATTTATTGCCGGGCGAAGCCAACATTATTTTTGAAGGATTGTATGTAGGCAAAACGATAATCAATCCAAATCAAACTTCAGACACCTTGAATCTGAGTATGGGACGAGATAAAAAAATGGCCATCAAACGCGAGAAAGTAGTGGACAAATCGGGGACACGATTTTTATCTTCCAAAAAAGAACAAACCTTTACCTATGATATTACCGTTAGAAATAACAAAAAAGAAGCCGCAGAATTGACTTTAAAAGACCAATATCCACTAAGCACCGATAAAGAAATTGAAATCGAATTATTAGAAAGTAGCAATGCCAAAGAAAACAAAGAAACCGGAATCCTGACTTGGGAATTAAAATTGGCTCCCAACGAAACCAAGAAAATCCGACTCAGTTACAAAGTCAAATACCCCAAAGATAAAATCATAGATAATCTATAAAATCAGAAACGCAATCCTAACCGATTGCGTTTTTTGCATAACAATATGATTATAACCCTTTTTTATTCCTAACTTTACGTAACCAAAAATTAATGCTATGAGAAAATTTTTCCTTTTAGGTGTTTGCCTGTATTCCTTGGTGAACTATTCACAAACTATTGCTTTACAAAGTTTTGCTACAGGTTTTTCTTCTCCTGTTGAAATTACGCATCCGTTAAATGATTCTCGTCTTTTTGTGGTTCAAAAAGGTGGTCAAATCAGAATCCTTAATTCAAATGGAACCATTAATGCAACTCCTTTTTTAACTGTAACCGGATTAAGTTCAGGAAGTGAACAAGGTTTATTGGGATTAGCTTTTCATCCCAATTATGCATCCAATGGAACATTTTTTATCAACTATACTAATACTG
>JAYURX010000252.1:0-3894 GCA_043755965.1 Flavobacterium sp.
CAATTGATAAGGCAGGTTCACGTGTTCCCATACCGTCCAGGTGGTAACATTTGACGAATGATAGCGGATATTATACTGAGCAGCGCTGGTAGTAGTTGAATTGGCATACAAATAGGCTCCGTTCGTCGTGATACCGGTAGCCAACATCCCAGTTGGTGTTGCGCATTGTGCATTTAATTGTCCGGTAAAAACCTGTACAGCAAAAAACAAAATGGTTATAAGAGAGTAGGATTTTTTCATACCGTGGTATTTTGATTCAGAAGTAAATTTAATTAATATTTATATTTCTAAATGATTTATAGTGCTTTTTTCGTCAAAATACATCGCTCAACGGATTGAATATGAGCTATTCCTACATTTTGTAAGCGATACAAATACAGACAGGAAAACCACATTCCGTTTACTTGAAATACAATTTTTAAAAAAACCTGGGACTAATTTATTCTTACAATTTTATTATTTAATAAAGTTGTGTAATTATAAGGTTTTACTGCGAAAATAGGCTTTATTTTTACTTGGGGTTTGTTCGGGTTTCGTTCGGGTTTCGTTCGCAATTTTTTTTCAAAAAAACAACGTTTTGCGAACAAGGGCAAAAGGAAGGTTAAAGAAACTTTTTTTCTTACAAAAAAAGATGTATATATTTGTTTAAAATTCAAACTATGAAAAAAGTGACCTCATTCTTTGCCTTATTCCTTATTATCACATCTTGTGGCGTTAAACAAACTCGTAAATTAATAAGTGACGGTGATTATGATGCCGCTATTAAAAATGCGGTTGATGGTTTGCGCAGCAATAAAAATGCAAAAGGAAAACAGGACTATGTCTATATGCTTGAAGAAGCTTTTGCCAAAGCCAAGGAACGCGACCTGCAGGATATCAACGCCTGGTTTAAGGATGCTAATCCACAAAACTTAGAAAAAATATACGAAACCTATGTCCAGCTAAACAGACGCCAGGAACAGATTCGACCGTTGTTACCTTTAAAATTACTAAAGGAAGGCCGTGATGCTATTTTCCCTTTTGATGATTACACCGACCAGATTGTGAGCAGCAAAAACTCCTTGTCAAAATACCTTTATGACAATTCCAAAGCCTTATTAATTAACAAAGACAAAATGGTTATTCGCCGCGCCTATGATGATTTGGTTTATTTGGAAAGGATTAATCCGGGATTCAAGGATGTTGCGAAGTTAAGAGACGAAGCCAAGTTTAAGGGAACCGATTTTGTGGATGTCTACACCAAGAACGAAACCAATATGGTGATTCCGATTCGCCTGGAAAATGAGTTGTTGGATTTCAGTACGTATGGCTTAAATGATAACTGGACAGTGTATCACAGCAACCGTCAAAAAGGAATTGACTATGATTATGGTTTGATTGTCAACTTCCGTCAAATCAATATTTCTCCCGAGCAGGTAAGGGAAAAACAATTTATAAAGGAAAGACAAATCAAAGATGGTGTCAAAAACCTGCTTGATGCGCAAGGCAATATAGTCAATGACAGTTTGGGTAATCCTATCAAAGTGGATCATCTGCGAACCGTACGCATTACTATTTATGAGTTTTCCCAACTAAAATCATGTCAGATAACTGCCAAAGTGGATTATGTTAACCTTAAAAATAATCAGCTAATGGACACCTTTCCCTTGTCGAGTGAATTTGTGTTCAACAATACGTATTCTACCTATAAAGGCGACAGACGCGCTTCTGACGATGAGTATTATCAATATTTCGACCGCAGACCTGTTCCTTTTCCGAGCAATGAGCAAATGGTTTTTGATACCGGAAACGATTTAAAAGAGAAGCTAAAAGATATAATTTCCAGGAATAAATTCAGAAGATAAAAGAAAACCCGTCTCGTTTTGGAACGAGACGGGTTTTTGATTCATATAAACTGTTCTAATTGTGAAGCAGTAATACTTCCATGCGACTCATTGTAAACTGCTTTTCCATCCTTAATAACAATGAGCTGAGGCGATTGATGCAATACGCCAAACCGATGGGCAATTTCGGTAGAGACAGCTCTGTGCGCTACTAAGTCTAAAAAATAAGGCGTAATTTCTTCGTGCAAACTGAACTCTTTTTCAAACTGCCTTAATACCATTCTGCTAACACCACAACGTGTACTATGTTTAAAGATAAGTACCGGCTTAACTGCTGATTCGGTAGCCAGTTCATTCAGTTGACCTAAGTCTGTGAGCGGCCTCCACCCTACTTTTGAAAGCGATTGATTTTCTTGTGAAGAACCGGATATAGTATTAAAAAAACCCATAAGTGTCTTGTTTTAAGACACTTTGTCTTAATTTAATGATGAAGATCATTTAATAAAAGACATTCTGTCTGTAATTTTACATTGGAATACAAATTGACCAATGCACGGCAAAGATATACATCTTAAAATACAATCAGATTATTTTAACAAACCTACAACTATGAACATAAACAATTTAACAATCAAATCTCAGGAAGCGTTGCAACAGGCACAGCAGATTGTGCAAAGTTTTGGTCAACAACAGCTCGAGAACGAACATATTTTTAAAGGGATACTAGAGGTTGACGAAAACGTAACGCCATTCATCTTGAAGAAACTCAATGTGAATGTCGACCTATTTATAAAAGTACTAGACAGCACCATTCAAAGCTTTCCAAAAGTTTCAGGAAGCGAAATCATGTTGTCCCGTGAGGCCAATAATTCACTCAACGAAGCCAATATCATTGCCAAAAAAATGAAAGATGAATATGTTTCTATCGAACATTTAATTTTGGCAATTTTCAAATCTAAGAGTAAGGTTTCCCAAATACTAAAAGACCAAGGCGTAACCGAGAAAGGATTAGAATCGGCTATTGCCGAAATCCGTAAAGGCGAGCGTGTAACTTCTGCTTCTGCCGAGGAAACCTACAACGCTTTGAATAAATATGCCAAAAATCTAAATGAATTAGCCCGTCAGGGAAAATTAGATCCTGTTATCGGACGTGACGAAGAAATCCGTCGTGTGCTGCAGATATTAACGCGCCGTACTAAAAACAATCCAATTTTGGTCGGCGAACCAGGTGTTGGTAAAACCGCTATAGCCGAAGGCTTGGCGCATAGAATTGTTGATCGTGACGTTCCTGAAAACCTTAAGGATAAAGTCGTTTACTCCTTAGATATGGGTTCGCTGATTGCTGGTGCAAAATACAAAGGGGAATTTGAAGAAAGATTAAAAGCCGTTGTAAAAGAAGTAACTTCTGCCGAAGGCGATATTGTACTCTTCATTGATGAAATCCACACATTGGTTGGTGCCGGCGGTGGCGAAGGCGCGATGGATGCAGCCAATATTCTAAAACCCGCTCTGGCTCGTGGCGAATTGCGTGCTATCGGTGCGACAACCTTAGACGAATATCAAAAATACTTTGAAAAGGATAAAGCACTGGAACGTCGCTTTCAAAAGATTATGATTCACGAACCCGATACCGAAAGTGCGATTTCTATTCTGCGTGGAATCAAAGAAAAATATGAAACGCATCATAAAGTCCAAATAAAAGACGAAGCGATTATTGCTGCCGTAGAATTGTCTCAGCGTTATATTACGAGTCGTTTTCTTCCCGATAAAGCCATCGACTTAATTGACGAAGCGGCTTCCAAATTGCGGATGGAAATCAATTCAAAACCTGAAGAACTCGATGTTTTGGATAGAAAGATTATGCAATTGGAAATCGAACTGGAAGCCATCAAACGTGAAAATGACGAAAGCAAAATGAAAGTGTTGAAACTGGATTTGGCGAATCTTAAGGAAGACAGGAATGAGATTTTTACCAAATGGAAATCTGAAAAAGACGTAGTGGATAACATCCAGATTGTAAAAACCGAAATTGAAGATTTTAAATATGAAGCCGAACGTGCCGAACGCGATG
>JAYURX010000253.1:0-9339 GCA_043755965.1 Flavobacterium sp.
GAAAAGGAATTTGCGCAATTAACCGCTTTCGCCAAAGAAATAGACGGAATTGACCAATTGGAAAAATGGGACGGCGCTTATTATTCGGAAAAACTGAAACAAAAACTATTCGATTTTGATGACGAAAAATTAAAGCCTTATTTCAAATTGGAAAATGTTCTAAACGGCGCGTTTACCGTTGCTGAAAAGTTATTCGGAATCACATTCAAAGAAGTTTTTGACATCGATAAATACCACGAAGATGTGCAAACTTTTGAAGTGTTGGACTTCGAAGGAAAATTGGTTGCGATTTTCTACACGGACTTTTTCCCAAGAAAAGGAAAACGCAACGGTGCCTGGATGACTTCTTTCAAACCACAATATATTAAGGATGGCGTTAATGAAAGACCACATGTTTCGATCGTTTGCAACTTTACGCCGCCAATTGTCACTCCCATGCAGTCGGGAGGTAAGCCTTCGCTTTTAACCTTTAACGAAGTTACGACTTTGTTTCATGAATTTGGGCATGCGTTGCACGGCATGTTAGCCAACACGACTTATCCAAGTTTATCGGGAACTTCTGTTTATTGGGATTTCGTTGAGTTGCCAAGCCAGGTTATGGAAAATTGGTGTTACGAACCGGAAGCATTGGCGATTTTTGCCAAGCATTATGAAACCAGGGAAATCATTCCGCAGGAATATGTCAACAAAATTAAGGAAAGCGCCAGCTTTTTGGAAGGCATGGCAACTTTACGCCAATTGAGTTTTGGAATCCTCGACATGGCTTTCCACAGCAACAATCCAAAAGATATTACCGATGTAAAAGCATTTGAAAAAACAGCGTTTGAAGGCACAAGTTTATATCCTGACGTAGAAGAAAACTGCATGAGTGTTTCGTTTTCGCATATTTTTCAAGGTGGTTATTCTTCAGGATATTACAGCTACAAATGGGCTGAAGTTCTCGATGCCGATGCGTTTGCTTATTTTCAGGAAAAAGGAATTTTCAATAAAGAAGTCGCCACTAAATTCAAGGAAAATGTATTGTCAAAAGGCGGAACTGAATTGCCAATGGAATTGTATAAACGTTTTCGCGGACAAGAACCAAAACCGGAAGCGTTGCTGAAACGGGCGGGATTGATTTAGAAAGATGACAACAATTAACCTCATCACCAAAATAAACGCACCAATACAGACTGTTTTCGACTTGAATAGAAATATTGATATCCATAAACTATCTATTTCAAAATCAAAAGAGACAGCCATTGACGGGATCACAACTGGACTTATTAACCTCAACGAAACAGTAACTTGGAGAGGCAAACATTTTGGAATATACCAAACACACAAAAGTTTGATTTCTGAGATGGAAATACCGCATTCTTTTGTGGATGAAATGGTTGACGGCCGCTTCAAAAAATTCAAACACTATCATACTTTTACACAAGAAAACGGAATCGTCATCATGAAAGATGAAATTCAATATAAAACTCCGTTCGGGATGCTTGGAAAACTATTCGACAAATTGATTTTAAAAAATTACTTAACCATTTTGATTAAGGAAAGAAATGATTTTGTTAAAACTCTAGCTGAAAACCAGAAGTAAAACCCACAAAAAAACTGGGATACTTTCCACCCAAAAAGTGCTGTAATATTTTGATTTTTCCTCATTGGCAAACTGCAAAAAAAGAAAAATAGTAAGGGCTACGCCCGACCTAACAAACAATGACGGAAAACTAAAATCAATTTGGAAAAAACACAAGAGGATAAAAACCAACAATAAAACACTGCCCACAGTTTTTGTCCGTTCCACTCCTATTTGCTGCGGAACGGTTTTTAAATTGGGATCATCAACCTGCAAATCAATGATTTCAAAAATCAATATCAGTACAAAAATTAAAATAAAACGCTGAACAGCAACCACAAAAATATCCACCGTCAATGGAATTTCGGCATTAATGATTGGTAAAAATAAGGTTGCTCCAACCCAGCAAAGTGCCACAATATAGATCTTGACGCCGGCCCAATTCCGGGCATTTTTTCGGTTGGGAAAAAAAGGTAAAGTGTACAACATTGTCAATATCAGAAAGACAACAGCGATGATTCTTGTGGTTTGTTCCAATTGGAAAAAGTAATAACCAGTTGCCAAAAAAGAAAAAAAACTCAAGGCTGCAATCAGTTTTAACTCGGCTCTCATCTGTAGTTTTTGGATTCGTGCCAACGCGTCGTATTTCACGAAATTATAACCGACAATCGTACCAAAAAAACCAAATAATGCCGGTGCTTCGATTTCAACAATAGTAAACAAATAGCCTGTCATTCTCACCAAAGCATAAACAGACAATGCCACGTGAATACTGCTGTTGATATAAAAATCGAGAAGTTTCCTTAAATGTCGCATATTTCAAAATTACACAAACTGTTAATAACAATCTTTTTTAGTTAAAAAAAACTCGAAATTTGCTCCTCTTTTAACCTAAATTTTAGACTTTAATAATTACTTTTGTTGGCGTTAAAAACAGCACAACTAAACATACCTAGAACTTACAATTTAATGAGAACAGACGCATTTGCACTACGCCACATAGGTCCACGTGAAAAAGACCTAAACCACATGTTCAAAACCATAGGAGTTGAAACTTTTGACCAGTTGATTTACGAAACCATTCCGGATGATATTCGTTTGAAAAACGATTTGAATCTGGATGCGCCAATGACAGAATATGAGTATTTGACACACATTCAGGAATTGGGCAAAAAGAATAAAGTATTCAAATCATATATTGGTTTGGGTTATCATCCAACCATAATTCCGGCGGTAATTCAAAGAAATATTTTTGAAAATCCAGGTTGGTATACTGCCTATACACCTTATCAGGCGGAAATTGCACAAGGAAGATTGGAAGCTATTTTGAATTTCCAGACTACAGTTATTGAGTTAAGCGGAATGGAAATTGCCAACGCATCTTTATTGGATGAAAGTACATCTGCAGCTGAAGCCATGGCTTTATTGTTTGACGTGCGCACTCGTGACCAAAAGAAGAACAATGCTAATAAATTTTTCGTTTCCGAAGAAGTATTGCCACAAACGATATCGGTTTTACAAACACGTTCTACGCCAATTGGTGTTGAATTAGTTATTGGAAACCACGAAACTTTTGATTTTTCAACCGACTTCTTTGGAGCGATTTTACAATATCCAGGCAAATATGGTCAGGTAAATGACTATGCGGGTTTTATTGCCAAAGCAAAAGTTAAGGAAATAAAAGTGGCCGTTGCTGCTGACATTTTATCGTTGGTGAAACTAACTTCTCCGGGAGAAATGGGTGCCGATGTAGTTGTCGGAACCACACAACGATTCGGAATTCCGATGGGTTACGGCGGACCACACGCGGCATTTTTTGCAACGAAGGAAGAATACAAACGTTCGATGCCGGGAAGAATAATTGGTGTGACGATTGACACTAATGGAAACCGTGCTTTGCGTATGGCGTTGCAAACTCGTGAGCAACATATCAAACGTGAAAAAGCGACTTCCAATATTTGTACGGCTCAGGTTTTATTAGCCGTTATGGCCGGAATGTATGCTGTTTATCACGGACCGAAAGGGTTGCAATATATTGCCAATAAAGTACATTCATCAGCTTTGACTTTAGCTGATGCCTTAAATAAATTAGGCGTTTACCAAACCAATACGGCGTTCTTCGATACCATTTCTGTAAAAGCGGATGCCAATAAAGTAAAAGCGATCGCAGAGAAAAACGAAGTGAATTTTTATTATGTTGATGCCGAAACAATTTCAATTTCGTTAAACGAAACAACTTCTATTGCAGACATCAACCAAATCATAGCGATATTTGCCGAAGCTACCGGAAAAGATAAGGTAACAGTTTCTAACTTATCAACTTCTGATAATTTTGTTTCTGGCTTGGAAAGAAAATCAGCTTTCCTGATGCATGATGTTTTCAACAATCATCATTCTGAATCTCAGTTGATGCGGTACATCAAAAAATTGGAGCGCAAAGATTTATCATTAAATCACTCGATGATTTCGTTAGGTTCTTGCACGATGAAATTGAATGCCGCTGCCGAAATGCTGCCGTTATCGATGGCAAACTGGAACAGCATTCACCCTTTTGCGCCGATTGAGCAGGCAGAAGGATACATCACGATGCTTAAAAAATTAGAGCAGCAATTAAATGTGGTTACTGGTTTCAAAGGAACAACCTTGCAGCCGAATTCCGGAGCACAAGGCGAATATGCCGGTTTGATGGCGATTCGTGCGTATCATTTATCGCGTGGAGACAATCACAGAAATGTGTGTTTGATTCCATCATCGGCTCACGGAACCAATCCAGCTTCTGCAGCGATGGCAGGAATGCAAATCATTGTAACCAAAACAATGGAAAACGGAAATATCGATGTGGAAGATTTAAAGGCAAAAGCAATCGAACACAAAGACGATTTGTCTTGTTTGATGGTAACTTATCCTTCAACACACGGCGTTTTTGAAAGCGCTATTTGTGAAATTACAAAAATCATCCACGATAATGGCGGTTTGGTTTATATGGATGGTGCGAATATGAACGCGCAGGTTGGATTGACAAATCCGGCTACAATTGGTGCTGATGTTTGCCACCTGAACTTACACAAAACATTCGCTATTCCTCATGGTGGTGGCGGACCTGGTGTTGGGCCAATTTGTGTCAACGAAAAACTTGTTCCTTTCCTTCCAACAAATCCTGTAATTAAAGTTGGTGGTGACCAAGCGATAACAGCAATTTCAGCTGCGCCGTATGGTTCGGCTTTGGTTTGTTTGATTTCGTATGGTTATATCACGATGCTTGGTGCAGAAGGTTTGAAAAGTGCGACAGAGTTTGCCATTTTGAACGCCAATTATATGAAAGCAAGATTGGAAGATCATTATCCAATTTTATATACGGGAGAAATGGGACGTGCGGCACATGAAATGATTATCGATTGTCGTTCCTTCAAACAAAACGGAATTGAAGTGGTTGATATTGCCAAACGTTTAATGGATTATGGTTTCCACGCGCCAACAGTTTCGTTTCCGGTAAACGGAACAATGATGATTGAGCCAACTGAATCAGAAGATTTAGCTGAGCTGGATCGTTTTTGCGATGCGATGATTTCTATCAGAAAAGAAATAGATACTGCAAATGCAGAAGATTCAAATAACGTATTGAAAAATTCTCCACATACTTTGGCCATGCTAACGGTTGATACTTGGGTTTACCCATATACTCGGGAGCAAGCCGCTTATCCATTGGATTATATTCATGATAATAAATTCTGGCCAAGCGTTCGTCGTACCGATGATGCTTATGGTGACAGAAATTTGATTTGTTCTTGTGCGCCGATTGAGGCATACATGTAATAATAAAATTCCAATACTAAAATCCCAAATTCCAAATGTGAGTTTGGGATTTTAAATTTAAATCAAAATGAAAGACATTCGAAACCAAGACGATTTATACTTACTCGTTGATGAGTTCTACAAAAAACTACTCGCTGATCCTGCGATAAGTTACATTTTTACGGATGTGGTTAAAATAAAAATCCTTGAGCACTTACCAATTCTTGTTACCTTCTGGTCACAGGCAATTTTGGGAACGGGAGGTTATACCAAAAATTTGACTCAAATACATTTGGACATTAATGCCAAGGAACTTCTTACTCCCGAATTATTTAAAATTTGGCTCAATCATTTTTATACTGCAGTTGATGAAAACTTCTTAGGCGAAAAAGCGGAACAAATAAAAACTCAGGCTTTAAGCATTGCAACGATAATGCAGATAAAAATTGCGCAACAAAAAGGTGAAAAAATGTGATTTTCATAATTTAAGCAATCAATATTAAAAATATTCATAATTCACTTCTGTTTCTTTACATTAAACTAAGATTAAATGGCTTTTATTTTTAATTTAGCAATGAAATATTTAAAATAATGAATATAAAAATTACCGGTTCAGGATGTTATATTCCGACTGAAATAGTATCCAATAAAGATTTTGCTGATCATGTTTTTCTGAATGATGACGGCACGCCTTTTCCGCATCCGAATAATATTGTTGCAGAAAAATTTTTAGAAATAACAGGCATACAGGAACGCCGATATGTTACCGACGATTTACAAACTTCCGATATTGCTTTTATTGCTGCGAAAAGAGCCATTGATGATGCACAAATTGACCCGGAAACTTTAGATTATATCATCTTCGCACACAATTTTGGCAACGTAAAAAAAGGAGCCATTCAAACCGATTTGGTTCCAAGTTTGGCAACCAGAGTGAAATTCGATTTGCGCATACAGAACCCGAAATGTGTAGCCTATGACATGTTATTTGGCTGTCCGGGTTGGCTTGAAGGCGTTATTCAGGCTCAAGCATTTATCAAAGCTGGAATGGCAAAAAAGTGTTTGGTTATTGGAGCAGAAACGCTTTCACGTGTGGTCGATTTGCATGACAGGGACAGCATGATTTATTCGGATGGCGCTGGTGCCACGATCATTGAAGCTACTGATCAAGATGGCGGAATTTTAGCCCACGAAACAGCAAGCTTTACGTATGATGAAGCATATTATCTATATTTCGGAAATTCATTTAATAAAGCGTATGATCCTGATGTTCGTTACATCAAAATGCACGGAAGAAAAATTTACGAATTTGCTTTAAGTCAAGTGCCAAAAGCCATGAAAGAATGCCTGGACAAAAGCGGCGCTACAATTGGCGATGTTAAAAAAATCCTGATTCACCAGGCCAATGAAAAAATGGACGAAGCGATTGTCCAGCGATTTTACAAATTACATTGTCAGACAACACCCGATGAAATTATGCCTATGAGTATTCACAAATTAGGAAATTCAAGTGTGGCAACCATTCCAACATTGTATGATTTATTGGTGAAAGGCGAGCTTGAAACTCATTCGATTGAAAAAGGAGATGTAATTCTTTTTGCTTCGGTTGGTGCCGGAATGAATGTCAATGCTATCGTTTATAAAATGTAAATTTTATAGGTTTATGGTTTGTGGTTTGTGGTTTATGGTTAATTTTGCTTGTCAATAATAACTTCAATCAATGTACGAGAAGACCTATCCGAGTAAACGCTTTAATATCACCCTTCAGTTTTTAAAAAAACACGTTCCAACTTCAGAAACCATTTTTGACCTTGGTGTTCCAAATCCATTTTCTAAAATCATGGAGGATAATGGCTATACCGTTATCAATACGAAAGGTGAAGATATAGACAACGACCATGCCGCGTTACAAAACGAAACCTATGAAGTATTTACGGGCTTTGAAATTTTTGAGCATTTGTTAAATCCGTATACTGTTTTGGAAAATGTAAAATGTGACAAATTATTGATATCCATTCCGTTGCGATTATGGTTTTCTTCGGCGTACAGAAGTAAAACCGACAAATGGGACAGGCATTATCACGAATTTGAAGACTGGCAGTTGGATTGGCTTTTGGAAAAAACAGGCTGGAAAATTATTGACCGTCAAAAGTTTACCCATCCGGTAAAAAAACTTGGTTTTCGTCCATTGCTGAGATATTTCACTCCACGTTATTATATGGTTTACGCCATAAAAAGAAAATAGAGAATAGAAAAAAGAGTAAAGACTATTTCCCTATGAAATACTACATTATCATTCCATCACACAACGAAGAGAAATTTATTTCATTAACCCTGCAATCGTTGGTGGAACAAACGGTTTTGCCACAGAAAATGATTGTTGTTAATGACAATTCTACCGATAAAACTGCTGAAATAGTTTTGGCTTTCGCCCAAAAATATCCTTGGATTTCATTAGTCAATAAATCTTCCGAAGCCATTCATCTTCCCGGAAGCAAAGTGATTCGGGCATTTCAAAAAGGATTGGAAACTTTGGACGACAATTATGATTTCATTGTTAAGGCTGATGCCGATCTGATTTTTCCATCGAATTATTTCGAAACTATAATAGAACATTTTGAATCTGACGCCAAAATCGGAATGGTTGGTGGCTTTGCTTACACCAAAAAAAATGGTGATTGGATTTTGGAAAATCTAACAGACAAAGACCATATTCGTGGTGCATTTAAGGCATATCGGAAAGCATGTTTCAAACAAATTGGCGGATTAAAGCCTGCCATGGGTTGGGACACCGTTGATGAATTACTTTGCGAATTTTACAATTGGAAAGTGGTCACCGACGAAACCCTGAAAGTAAAACACTTAAAACCAACTGGTGCCAATTACAATAAAACGGCGCGTTACAAACAAGGCGAAGCATTTTACTGTTTGGGTTATGGATTTCTAATCACGTCAATTGCCTCCTTAAAATTGGCGATGCGAAAAGGAAAACCATTATTATTCCTTGACTACATCAACGGGTTTTGGAAAGCCAAATCAGCCAAAAAACCATTATTGGTTACCAAAGAACAAGCGAAATTTATCCGTAATTATCGTTGGAAAAAGATGAAAGACAAATTGTATTGAAAAACTGCGTTAGATTTGATATTAAGAGGAGGAAGCCCAGTGGGCTTCAGGTATTTTAAATTCTGAAAAGGTTAAAAGCCAGCGCGCGTTAGGGATAGAGGCAGGCACCGTGTGCAGCCGAAAGCCCGACCCGAAGGGACACGAGGCTGAAAAGCCGACTGCCCAAAGGGAAACGCCCAAAAAACTCCCAACTAATAACTCATAACTCACAACTTCTACCTATTTTTGACATTATTTTAAACCTATGATGCTAGTCCGCTATTTATCGCAAATCGGGAGATACTTTTTGATGCTGGCTGAAATTTTCAGAAAGCCAACAAAATGGGCCGTGATGCGAACATTAATCTTCAAAGAAGTAGACGATTTAATTATCGGTTCGCTCGGAATAGTTGCATTCATTTCGTTTTTCGTTGGTGGCGTTGTGGCGATTCAGACAGCCTTGAATTTAACCAATCCATTAATTCCAAAATACCTTATTGGTTTTGCAACCAGACAATCGATAGTCCTGGAATTCGCACCCACTTTTATCTCGATAATCATGGCCGGAAAAATGGGTTCGTTTATTACATCAAGTATTGGAACGATGCGTGTTACCGAGCAAATTGATGCGCTTGAAGTTATGGGAGTGAATTCATTGAATTATTTGGTTTTTCCAAAATTAATCGCCTTGCTGCTTTATCCTTTTGTGATTGGAATTGCAATGTTTTTAGGAATTACCGGCGGTTTCATTGCCAGCGTTTATGGCGGATTTGGCAACAGCACCGATTTTGTAAGTGGTCTTCAAATGGAATTTATCCCGTTTCACATTACTTACGCTTTTATCAAAACGTTCATTTTTGCTTTGATATTAGCAACAATTC
>JAYURX010000254.1:0-1668 GCA_043755965.1 Flavobacterium sp.
GGAACACTGCTTAGCTGTGAAGTTCCTGTAATTGTATATGATGTTCCACCTGTTGGATCGGTTTCTGTTTTAATGAAATAAGGACCATTTGCCCAGTTGATGGTAGCAAAGTTGCCAAAAACAACGCTTCCTGTTCCAATTTCAAGACTAACTAAACCATTAGCATTTGTATTTACTGTTTGTGTTTCAGTATATACTGATGAACCTGAAGAGGAACCCTGTAAAACACTGAGTCGCATACCCACTGGTGATGAGACAACTAACACGCTGCTGCTATTCCTGATAACAGCCTGATAACTCATCTTTTGAGGTGCCTGTCCAAAAACAGCACTCATGGAGAGAAACATTATCGATATAAGAAGCTGTTTGCTAAAAGAATGTAAAGTTGGTTTCATAAGCTTAGTTTTTTAAAATTTTGAATGTTTTTATTGTCTTATTCTTGTCGGTTATTTTAAGAAAATAGATGGCAGACGGCAGATGTCCTGTTGAAATTGGTGTTTCCATTGTAGTAGTCTGGCCAATAAGAAACTGTTTTCCGTTAAGGTCATACAATTGATAGGTCAATGACTCAAATTCGTAATTATCTATTTTCAATGTTACAAAATCAGTAGTCGGATTAGGAGA
This sequence comes from Flavobacterium sp., assembly GCA_043755965.1. Taxonomy (GTDB): domain Bacteria; phylum Bacteroidota; class Bacteroidia; order Flavobacteriales; family Flavobacteriaceae; genus Flavobacterium. Next base: position 625 of record JAYURX010000254.1, read on the forward strand.
AACCGTCATTAGGAGATTTATTCCTGGATTTTCGATACCTAAAACTACTGAAATTTCATAAGGTTGCTGAACGCCTTGGGCAACGGAGCCATTAGTCCCGGAATTTGTAGTATAAACAATTTGCCCAACAGAATAGCTCACCGAACCACCTAATCCTACTGCATTTTGTCCTGAAGCATTAATAGATTCCTGTCCATTCATTGTGAAGGACAAAAGCAATAAAAAAGAGACCGTAACGTATTGGAGTAGTTTTTTGTTCATATTGTATCTTTTTAAACAGAAACGAAGTTAATTAATTAATTCAAAACTAAATGATTAATAACTAAAATCCTTTAATAAAATAAAAAACAGCCACTAATAATGAAATTTCGCCTTTTGCAGTAGGCACAAACACATTGGAACACTATTTCAAAAAGTAAAAAAAAATTATTCACAACCTATCACCTATTTAAGGCTTGCTTATTTTTTTTTCAAATGATAAGCATGAGTTTTTAAAAAGATATATATGTTTCGAGCAAAAGATATATATGTTTTCAATGAAAGATATACATCTTTTATTATATTTGTACTGATGATTTAATTTTATCTTACCTATAAATATAAAATATATGGCTGTTCACTTTAAAATGGTACCCAAAAAAAACATTATGGTTACCCCTACCGAAATTAAATACTATCCTTGTGCGGTGAGCCAGGGCAAAGTAGATTTAAACACGCTGGCCAATAAAGTGGCTTCACAATCAACTATGAGTAAGGCCGACTGCTATGGTGTTATTGTGGGATTAACCCAAGTCATTGCCGACGAGCTGGCGGACGGAAATATTGTAGAAATTGACAGTTTGGGCTCCTTAAAACTAACCCTGCAGGGAACTCCGGCCGATAGTGATGCCGAATTAGGAAAAGCAAACATTACCAAAATAAATGTGGTATACCGACCTTCTAAGGAATTAAAAGAGAAACTAAAAGAGACCACTTTTAAGCGAATAAGATAAGTACATAAAAAATCCCGAGCGTTGTGCCCGGGATTTTTAACTTAAGAACTGA
>JAYURX010000255.1:0-1666 GCA_043755965.1 Flavobacterium sp.
CTCATAAATTAAAATAAAAAAAAACTACTATGGAAAATAACAAAAAAATACTTCTGGTGGAAGACGATCAAAACTTCGGAATCGTTTTGAGAGAATTCCTGTCATTAAATGATTTTGAAGTAACACTGGCCAAAAACGGAATGGAAGGTTTCGAAAAATTCAAAAAAGACAATTTCGATTTGTGCATTTTGGATGTCATGATGCCATACAAAGACGGTTATACTTTGGCAAAAGAAATAAGAGAAAAAAATAAAGATGTGCCTTTGATTTTCTTAACCGCAAAATCAATGAAAGAAGATGTGCTGAAAGGTTACAAAGTTGGTGCTGATGATTATCTGAACAAACCATTCGACTCCGATGTGTTGTTAATGAAAGTGAAAGCAATCATTCAAAGAAAAGCTGCTGAGAATAAAAATGAGCCTGCGAAATTTGAATTCCAAATTGGAAATTTCCTTTTAAACTCTAAACTTCGCTACTTAAAACTTGGTGATAACGAACCAATTAAATTATCTCCAAAAGAGTCAGAATTATTAAAAATGATGGCTACTTATGAAAATGATTTGATGCCAAGGGAATTAGCCTTGACAAAGATTTGGAGAGAAGATAACTACTTCACCTCAAGAAGTATGGACGTTTACATCGCCAAATTGCGTAAATATCTTAAGGAAGATCCACAAGTAGAAATCCTAAATATTCACGGCGAAGGTTTTAGATTAGTCGTAAAAAAATAAAAAATGAATCCCGTCTTTTTAGGCGGGATTTTTATTTTAAGCTATTCCTGCCTGCCGGCAGGCAGGTCCGGCTTTCCACTATATCTTTTGTTTTGTCATACTGAGCTTGTCGAAGTACAAAACAAAAGGATGCCGTTTCCATCCGGGCTAAGGCAATTTAATTTATTTCCAGTTTAATTGCAAAGCAAAGCAGGCTTTATCAGCAGCACTTACTGTAAAAATCATAGGGTTTTCCGAATTGCTCTTCTCAATGGTTATAGTTTCGTTCTGAGAAACTTCCTTTAAATAATTCATTTCAAAACTTTCCAGTGTTTGATTCAACAATAATTTCGGTTCAACATAATCCAGACACCATTCTAAGTATTTCACGCTGTTAGCATGATTTACAATATCTAAGTCAGAAAGAAGAACGGTTTTTTCTGCAACAAATGTTTTGTCCACCGAAGTATCAATTTTAGAGAATTGGACTTCAGTGGCTTTATCGTCTGGATATTTTTCAAAATGCTCATGTGGTAACGCAAGATTTTCCGGACGACGCGTTTGTGTATTGAATACAGCCCAAAAGGTTTCGCAACCCACAATCTTTTCATCGCCAATATACAATTCCAGACAACGTATAGAACGGGAGTTTTCCAACGAATTAATCCAGGTTTTAACTGTTACAACATCTCTCCATTTTGGCAATCGCTTTATCTCAACCCGAATTCTGCTTAAAACCCAAGCCTGATGATGGATTTGCATATCAGTAAAACTAATTCCACCCATATCTGCATGAACACCGGCAGTTAACTGCAGAATGTTACACAAATCAGTATATTTAAAATACCCATTTGGATAACATTGCAGAAAATTTATTTCCCAATCTTTGGTTAGTATAGAAGTGAAGTCTTTTGAAATTGGCATTATTTATTTTTAAAATGATTGTAAAAATTTCG
>JAYURX010000256.1:0-3885 GCA_043755965.1 Flavobacterium sp.
TATCGAAATGGGTTATATGGTAAAACCTGGTGACGTGGTTAACTTTGATGGTGCCACTTTAACACCCGAAAAGAAAGAATACATCTTGCTAAACAAACCCAAAAACTTCACAACAGCTTTGGATGAAGGTCAAGAATACCGTAATGTCTTAGAGTTGGTAAAAGGTTCAACATCTGCAAAAATTGGGGCTATTGGCCGAATGGATAAAAACACGACTGGTCTTTTATTGTTTACCAACGATACTGATATGATTAGAAAATTTACTTTGCCTAATCAAAAATCGACTAAAATTTATCAGGTTTCTTTGGACAAAAACCTGAAGTTTGATGACTTGGAAAAAATCAGCAAAGGACTTACAATTGATGGACACAAAGTACTTGTTCAGGAAGTAAGCTATATCGAAAACGAAGCAAAAAGCGAAATCGGTCTACAATTAAAATCCCCAAATGTGAAAGTAGTTCGTAACATTTTTGAACATTTTGGATATGATGTTTTGCGAATTGACAGAGTTGCTTTTGCCGGTTTAACCAAAAAGAATTTACCCCGTGGCAATTGGCGTTTCCTGACTGAACAGGAAATTATCAATTTGAAAAACGGTTAATATAAAGCCACGAATGCACGAATAATTTCAAAAATATTTGTGCATTCGTGGCAACTTTTTCAAATCAATTAAGCCATAAGCCCCATTTAATTTTGGGCTTTTTCATTTTACAAAAAACTATGTCAGCAGAAAAAAATTTATCGATTGCACATCTTTGGTTTGAAGCGTTTAATGCACATAACCTGGAAAAATTATTGTCGCTATATGATGACGAAGCGCAGCATTTCAGTCCGAAATTAAAAATCCGTCATCCTCAAACTAACGGTTTGGTTACCGGTAAAGAAGCGCTTAAAACCTGGTGGAAAGAGGCGTTTGACCGATTGCCGAGTCTGCATTATAAAGTAACTTCGTTAACATCAAATTCGGATCGAGTTTTTATGGAATACATTAGAACTGTTGAAAACGAAGAGGATATGCTCGTAGCTGAAGTATTGGAAATAAAAGAAAACAGGATTATTGCATCGCGTGTGTATCACGGCTAATTTTATCATTTCATTAACAAATCAATTCGGCAGAAACCAATAGTTTTACCAAACTAATCACTTAAACATGAAAAACATACACAAAATATCAGCAATGGTATTCCTATCATTACTTTTTGTAAACTGCAAATCAGAAAAGAAAGAACAAAATTTTAAAGCCATTACCGATGCATACTTCGACGGTAAAAACGAATTAGATCCACTAGGAGCTACTCAAAATGGACAAAACGAATACAACGACCAACTGGTATTTGAAATGACCGATTCGTATCGTAAAAAACAAGCCGCTTTTTTTGACAAATACGAAAAGGAGTTGGCAACCATTGATACCACTTCTTTATCAACCGAAGAGAAAAACAGCTATGACATTATCAAGTGGGAAGTTTCGATTGGTAAAGATTTATTAAAGTATGATACCAATTTAATGCCTGTTCAACAATTCTGGGGAACAAACTTAACCTTGGGACAATTTGCCAGTGGCTCAAGTGCACAGCCTTTTAAAACAGAGAAAGATTATAAAAACTTCCTGAAGAGAATGGATTTATTTTCTGTGTGGATGGATTCGGCAATGGTTTATATGAAAAAAGGAATTGATAAAGGAATAGTTTTACCAAAATCATTGACTGTAAAAGTTATACCACAATTTGAAAGTATGGTTACACCAAACGTTGAAGATAATTTGTTTTATTCGGCAATAAAATCGTTTCCAAAAGAAATTACAGCAGACCAACAAGACGCTTTGAAAAAAGAGTATGCTGCTATAATCAAAGAAAAATTAGAGCCGCAATTTAAAAAAATGACCGCGTTTTTGAAAAACGAATACCTTTCAGCTTCCAGAAGTACGAGTGGAATAGGCAGTTTGCAAAATGGCAAAGACTTATACAAAGTCTATGCAAAACAATGGACAACAACTACCAAGACTCCAGAAGAAATTCATGCACTTGGTTTAAAAGAAGTAGCGAGAATCAAAGCCGCAATGGAAAAAGTAAAAGAGCAAGTGGGTTTTAAAGGAACTATAAACGAATTCTTTGAGCATGTTAGAACAAAGCCTGAATTAATGTCGTTCAAAACACCGGAAGAGGTAATTGCAAACTTCGAAAAAATACATCAAACCATTAAACCTAATGTTGACAAACTATTTTCATTGCAACCAAAATGTGCTTTCCAAATAAAAAGAACAGAAGCTTTCAGGGAAAAAACAGCTAGCGCCGAATACAGTCAAGGTACGGCTGATGGCACAAGACCCGGAACTTTTTATGTGCCAATTCCTGATGTGAAAACGTACAATTATTATGGTGACGAAGACTTGTTCCTGCACGAAGCAATTCCGGGACATCACTTCCAGATTTCATTACAACAAGAAAATAATGAATTGCCTGATTTTAGAAAGTTTGCTTGGTTTGGCGCATATGGTGAAGGCTGGGCTTTATACACCGAAAGCTTAGGAAAGGAATTGGGTTTATATACTGATCCTTATCAATACTTCGGAATGTTAGGTAATGAAATGCACAGAGCTGTGAGATTAGTGGTTGATACCGGAATACATAATCTGGGATGGACACGTGAGCAGGCTATCAAATATTCGTTAGAAAACGAAGCCGAAAGCGAAGCAGGAATTATTGCTGAAATTGAGCGTTATATGGCAATTCCCGGACAAGCATTGTCTTATAAAATGGGACAAATGAAAATTTTGGAATTGCGTAAAAAAGCGCAAGACAAGATGAAAGACAAATTTGACATCAAAGTCTTCCATCAAAAAGTATTGGAATCGGGTGTGTTGCCTTTAGCACTTTTGGAAAAGAAAATAAACACCTGGATAGAAACCGGAAAATAATTTAAAAAAAATGTCCCGAAAATTCGGGACATTTTTTTTTAGTTTTTAACAGTCATTTCAAGGCTTTTATAATCTATCGGATTTCCCGTGACATCATAAAAATTATACTTGTAACTGAGTTTCCCATCAATCTCTTCGATGTCAATTTTCATTTGATAAAACCCTTGGTTCCATTCAACAATAACATTATAAGAATAGTCCCCAACACCAAAACTACCTGGTAAATTACTGGTATAGATTAATTTTTTAGATTTGAGATTAAGTGTCTGCAATTCCATGTTATCATAGGTTCCAATCTCGTCACCATCTATAGATTGCCCCATATAATCATATTTCCCTGCCGATTTGCTTTTCTTGTTTTTCTCTTTTGGATCGTTATATACATCCTTTATAGAAAAGATAACATCTTTCAATGAGTTTTTGCCAACGTTCAATAAATAAAATCGCAATTGATGATGGTACATCAATTTGTGAACTTTCTTTCCATTTTCGCCGGTGGCATTGCCATCACTCAAATCATTATCTACAATTTCTATAATGGGTAAGTTTTGACCAAAGGATTGATTAAAAGAACTGGATTCTAATCTTTTCGTTTTTTGTTCTGCTTCCTCAACAATTTTGTCTTTCTCTACAATTTCGGCATGTAGCACTTCGATTTGTTTAATAGCTTCGTCTAATTCTTTCTGTTTTTGGGCAGAAATAGAATTACTGGTGTTCTTATAAAGTAAGTATACAGACAACGCTAGTAAAATAAAACCGAAAAATGCTACAACCGCAGTTATCATAAGCTTTTTACCTTTCATTAGGATTACAAATTTAAATCAAAAGATTTTTTATGCTGTAAAAATAAATGAATTTTCAAATATTAAAACACTCGCAAACAATAAAGTGTAAACATATTATTAACTAATTTACAGCAAAAAAAATCTGTTTAAACTTTGCTTCCTCGTCGCATCAATTTCTTCTTA
>JAYURX010000257.1:0-9326 GCA_043755965.1 Flavobacterium sp.
AAAATAGATGCCAAAATATGTGTTGATGGATGGTTTGTAAAATCTATGCCCGATTTAAATCAATCCAATCCTTTAGTGATGAATTATTTGACTCAAAACGCCATTTGGTGGATTGAATATGCAGATTTAGACGGATTTAGAGTTGACACTTATCCGTATACCGATAAAGAAAGTATTGCCAAATGGACAAAAAACATCACTGATGAATATCCAAACTTTAATATCGTTGGCGAAGCATGGATGTATACTCAAGCAGCAAATTCTTATTGGCAAAAAGACAGTCCAATAAGCAGAATTCAGAGTTATAACTCTAATTTACCAAGTGTGATGGATTTTACTTTACAAGATGCCCTTTCTAAGGTTTTCAATGAAGATAATGGAACATGGACAGATGGAATGATTAAAGTGTATGATAATTTTTCAAATGATTTTTTGTATGCAAACACTAACAATCTTTTGATTTTTACCGAAAATCACGACACTAACCGTTTTAACGAAATCTATAAAAACGATTTCAAGAAATACCAAATGGCAATGACCTTGTTGGCAACAGTTCGTGGAATACCTCAATTGTATTATGGTTCAGAAATTGGCATGGCTGGAGACAAAAACAAAGGCGATGCTGATATTAGAAGAGATTTTCCCGGCGGCTGGAATGGTGACTCAAATAATGCTTTTACCAAAGCCGGAAGAAATGAAGAGCAAAATAAATTCTATGATTTTACTTCAAAATTATTCAATTGGAGAAAATTAAAAGAAGTGATTCACACCGGAAAAACGACGCATTACATTCCGGAAAATAATGTCTATGTGTATTTCCGTTACAACGAAAAAGAGAGCGTGATGGTGGTTATCAATAACAGCAATGATTCGCAAATCTTGAAAACAAAACGCTTTGCCGAAAATATTCAAAGTCGCCAAACCGGGAACGACATTTTATCCGGAAAAACTGTTGATTTGAAAAATGATATAACTCTGGAAGGAAAATCTGTTTTGGTATTGGAATTGAAATAAATTTACCATTAAGAAGTTAAGACCAATTAATTTTCATTAAGTCTTAACTAACCTTAATGCAAGAACCAAACTTCTTAATGTTAAAAAACAAAATGAAAAAATTACTCTTATTATTATTTATAACATCCGTTTCGTTTTCCCAAAACGCAAACAGAAAATACCTTTCGCATTCCTGGAAGAACAATGTCTTAGAGATTAAAACTACCGATGGTGCTTATTTGATAAAACCTTATTCTGACAAAATTGTGGAAACTTCGTTTATTCCCAACGGAGATACGTTCAATCCAGCCTCGCATGCTGTTGTCAAAACTCCCGAGAAAGGCTGGGCCAGTTTTACCAAAAGTGACAGTTCTTTGACGTTATTGACTAAAGGAATTACGGTTGTGGTCAATAAATCCCCTTTTAAAATTACTTACTCAAACCATGGGAAAGTGCTTTTATCTGAAAAAATGGGTTACGCCAAAGTCAATGATTCGACGGAAACTCTGTCTTTCAATTTGGACAATTCCGAAGCACTTTACGGCGGTGGAGCGCGAGCGTTAGGAATGAACCGCCGAAGCAATCGTTTGCAATTGTATAACAGAGCGCATTATGGTTATGAAACCAAAGCCGAGTTGATGAATTTCTGCATTCCGCTGGTGATGTCATCTAAATTATACGCGGTTCATTTTGATAATGCTGCGATTGGTTATTTGGATTTGGATAGCAAAAAAGACAATACATTGACGTACGAAACCATTTCAGGACGCAAAACCTATCAGGTAATTGTTGGGGATAATTGGACTGATTTAGTTGCAAATTATACTGATTTGACCGGAAAACAACCACTGTTGCCACGCTGGGCTTTGGGTAATTTCTCGAGTCGTTTTGGCTACCATTCGCAGGAAGAAGTAGAAAATACCATCAAAAAATTTGAACAAAACAATATTCCCGTTGACGCAATAATACTCGATTTATATTGGTTTGGGAAAGGAATAAAAAACACAATGGGCAATTTGGATTGGGACAAAGACAATTTCCAAAATCCTGAAAAAATGATTACCGATTTGAATGCGAAAGGCGTAAAAACAATCCTGATTACAGAACCTTTTATACTGACAACCTCATCAAAGTGGCAGGAAGCTGTGGAGAAAAAAGTATTGGTAACTGACAAGACAGGAAAACCGGCAACCTGGGATTTCTATTTTGGAAACACCAGTGTTGTAGATATTTTCAAGCCCGAAGGAAAAGATTGGTTTTGGAATGTATACAAACGATTAATCAATCAAGGTGCCGGCGGAATGTGGGGCGATTTGGGCGAACCAGAGGTTTTCCCTTCGAAAGTAGTCACTGCCGGAGGAAAAGCGGATGAAGTCCACAATATTTACGGGCATAATTGGGCCAAATTAATAGCGGATGGTTATAAAAAAGATTTCCCAAACCAAAGACCATTTATTTTGATGCGTGCCGGATATTCGGGATCGCAGCGCTTCGGAATGGTGCCTTGGAGCGGCGATGTAAGCAGAAGCTGGGGCGGATTGCAAAGCCAAATGGAAATTGCATTGCAAATGGGAATGCAGGGTTTGGGCTATATGCATTCTGACCTTGGCGGATTTGCAGGCGATTATTTTGATAACGAATTATATTTGCGTTGGCTGCAATATGGGGTTTTCAATCCAATATTTCGTCCGCATGCACAGGAAGAAGTCGCTTCCGAAATAGCCCGAAAAGACGTTGTCACTATGGCAAAAGCCAAGAAATCTGTAGAATTGCGTTACCAGTTAATGCCCTATAATTACACCTTGTCTTTTGATAACAATCAGAAAGGAACACCGCTGATGCGTCCTTTGTTTTTTGAAGAACCGGACAGTAAAGCATTGACAACAATAGCCGGAACCTATTTTTGGGGAAATGACTTTTTGGTAACGCCAATTACAAAAGCCGGTGTCACTTCAACATCCATTTATTTCCCAAAAAGCAGCAACTGGTTTGATTTCTATACCAATGAAAAACACACGGCCGGAACAACCGAAACTGTAAAAGTTAATGAAGATTATATTCCAACATTTGTTCGTGGTGGAAGCTTTGTCCCGATGATTGAAACAATACAAAATACTTCAAAATATTCGTTGGAGAACTTCAATCTGCATTTTTATTTTGATGCTGCTGTTGCTACTTCTTCAGGTAAATTATACAATGACGACGGCACAACTCCCAATGCTTTTGAAAAAGGACAATACGAAATAATTAATTTCAATAGCAATAACAATGGCAATGGCAATAACAAATCATTAGTTATTAAAATGGCTACTGTTACAGGAAAAAACTTTACATCAACTGATAAAAATGTGTCGGTATTAATTCATAACATCAAAGCCAAACGTATCTTTGTAAACGGTCAGGAACAGATTTACAAAACCTTTCACGAACCGTTACAGGTAAACGTCACAATGACAAAAGGAACAACTCAGGAAGTAAAAATTGAATATTAACAATTTACCAACATTGTAAAAAAAGACCTTATTAGGATAACATAAAAGCAATATCCTGCAAGGTTTTAAAAACCTTGTAGGTATGCAAAATAAAATTTATGAAAAAAACAGTTTTGTTACTTTTAATTGCATGTTTCATTTGCGGAAATTTATTCGCCCAAAAGAAGCAACCAAAAACCCAAAAAACGCCATTTGTCTGGGAAAGTGCCAATGTATATTTTATAGTTACCGACCGGTTTAACAATGGCGATAAAACAAATGACCACACTTACAACAGAAACAAGCCAACAGGCAGACTACGTGGATTTGAAGGCGGCGATATTCGTGGAATTATTCAAAAATTAGACGAAGGATATTTTACTAAATTGGGTATCAATGTGATTTGGATGACGCCGGTTGTAGAGCAGATTCACGATGGTGTTGACGAAGGAACAGGCTTTAGTTATGGTTTTCACGGCTATTGGACACGTGACTGGAGTTCACTGGACCCAAGTTTTGGAACTAAAAAAGATTTAGCCGAATTGGTACAGAAAGCGCATGCCAAAAGAATCAGGATTATGCTGGACGCTGTAATCAATCATACAGGACCGGTAACTTCGGAAGATTCGGTTTATCCGAACGATTGGGTTCGTACATCTCCAAAATGCACTTATAACTCATACGACACTTTTATCAATTGTACCCTCGTGGAGAATCTTCCGGATGTAAAAACAGAAAGCAGTGAAAATGTAGAACTTCCGTCATTTTTAGCCAACAAATGGAAAAAAGAAGGACGTTATGATAAAGAAATAGCTTCCCTTGATGCTTTTTTTAAAAAAACAGGATATCCAAGAGCTCCAAAATATTACATCATGAAATGGCTTTCGGATTATATTACCGAGTTTGGGATTGATGGTTACAGGGTTGACACAGCGAAACACACCACAGAAGATGTGTGGGCGGATTTCAAAAAAGTTTGTGACCAGGCTTTCGCGGAATACAAGAAAAAAAATCCAAAAAAAGTATTGGATAACAATGAATTCTTTACTATTGGCGAAGTGTACGGTTATAACATTGGCAGCAAAAAAATTTATGACTTTGGAGATAAAAAAGTGAATTATTTCGAAAATGGTTTTACGGGATTAATCAATTTCGACTTTAGGAACGAAGCCAAAATGAACTACGAAGAATTATTTTCTAAATATTCCAACATTCTGCAAAACGATTTAAAAGGAAACGCGGTGATGAATTATGTCTCGTCTCATGATGATAGTTATCCCTATGATAAAAAAAGAGAGAAAACTTTTGAAAGCGCCACTAAATTATTGTTGGCTCCTGGAATTTCGCAAGTGTATTATGGTGACGAAACCGCCCGTTCGTTAGATATTGTAGGTACAGTAGGCGACGCCACGCTGCGCTCTAATATGAATTGGGATGATATTGCCAATAAAGCGGAAACCAAAGAATTGTTAGCGCATTGGCAGAAATTGGGGTTGTTCAGAAAAAAACATGCTGCTGTTGGAGCCGGAGCGCACAGTCAAATTTCAGCTTCGCCTTATGTATTCAGCAGAACATTTACCAAAGGCAAATATACTGACAAGGTTGTAGTTGGTTTGGATTTAGCCAAAGGCGAAAAAATTATTACAGTTGGCACTGTTTTTCCAAATGGAAGTAAAGTCAAAGATGCGTATTCGGGTAAAACTGCAACGGTTATCAAAGGAAAAGTAACATTCAATACCGACTTCTATATTCTTTTATTAGAAAAACTTTAAGATGCACAAAATAGGTCATCGCGGTGCGAAAGGTCATGCTGCCGAGAACACTTTGGCTTCATTTCAAAAAGCGATGGATTTGGGCGTTGACGGCATTGAACTCGACGTCCATTTGAGTTTGGATGGAAAAGTGATGGTCATTCACGATGACACTGTTGACCGGACAACGTCGCAAAAAGGGTTGGTAACGGATTACAGTGCAAAAGAATTAAAGCAGCTTGGCATCCCAACATTGGAATCCGTTTTTGATTTTGTGGGTAAACATTGCTTTATCAATGTGGAACTTAAAACCTATAAAACTGCGGATAAAGTTGCGGAACTTATTGGGCATTATGTTGCTGAAAAAAGCTGGAACTACGAACAACTGATTGTCTCCAGTTTTGATTGGAATGCCTTGCAGCAAGTTCATTTCCTGAATGATAAAATCAGAATTGGGGTTTTGACAAACACCGATTTAGCTTTGGCAATCGCTTTCGCCAAATTTATAAAAGCCTATTCCGTTCATCCGTATTATCATTTGCTGAACGCAGAAAACGTGATACTGATGCAATCCAAAAATTTTAAAGTCTATCCATGGACAATCAATGAGCCGGAAGACATTATCTTTGCCAAATCGTTAAACGTTGACGGTATCATTACAGATTTTCCGGATAGGCTATGAACTCAAACTTCGATATTATCATTGTTGGCGGCGGTGCAGCTGGTTTTTTCACGGCAATTAATATTGTAGAAAACAATCCTAAGCTAAAGGTTGCCATTCTCGAAAGAGGCAAAAACGTTTTGGAAAAAGTTCGTATTTCCGGTGGCGGAAGATGTAATGTCACTCATGCTTGTTTTGTACCAAATGATCTGGTTAAATATTATCCGCGTGGCGAAAAAGAATTGCGCGGGCCGTTTCATCAGTTTTGTTCCGGCGATACGATTGATTGGTTTGAAAAGCACGGAGTTGAATTGAAAATTGAAGACGACGGACGCATGTTTCCAATTTCAGACAGTTCGCAGACCATTATTGACTGCTTTCTTTCAGCCACACAAAAATTGGGAATCCCAGTTTTGACTGGTCAAAGCGTACAGTCGCTTTTCAAAGCAGAAAATTACTGGAAAGTAGAAACCAATCACGAAACTTTTGCTTGTCAAAAACTAATTATGAGTACTGGAAGCAATCCGAAAATATGGGAGATGCTTACACAACTTGGTCATACAATCGTTCCGCCAGTTCCTTCCCTATTTACATTCAACATTAAAGATGCACGTATCAAAGATTTGATGGGACTTTCGGCTTTCGCCAAAGTAAAAGTGAAAGGAAGTACCCGAGGCAAAGCCGAACGGAGCGAAGCTAAACTTGAAGCAAGTGGTCCGTTATTAATCACACATTGGGGAATGTCCGGTCCGGGAATTTTGAGGCTTTCGGCTTGGGGTGCACGGGAATTATTTGATAAACATTACCAATTCACACTTCAGGTAAATTGGCTCCACAACGTTACTTTTGAAGAAGCGATGGATACTTTGAAAGAGCTAAAACATGAGCACGGGAAGAAAGCGGTAAGCAAGAAATCTCCGTTTGAGTTTCCAAATAGATTATGGGAAAGCCTGGTTTTGGCATCCAATATTGATTCCGAAATGAAATGGGCAGACCTTTCTAAAAAGCAATTGACTGATTTAGCAAACCAACTCACCAACGGCGAGTTTCAGGTGAATGGCAAAAGCACTTTTAAGGAAGAATTCGTAACGGCTGGGGGAATTGATTTAAAAGAAGTCAATTTCAAAACCATGGAAAGTAAGCTGCATAAAAATTTATTCTTAGCAGGTGAAATCGTAAATATTGACGCGATTACAGGTGGTTTTAACTTCCAGAACGCCTGGACATCAGGGTTTATTTTGGCTCAGGGAATCACGGAAGATTTCCTATAGTTTGTATTGTAGTCTGCTTAAAATCAGTTACATTTGGTTTCCTTAAACAAAACCATGAAAAAACTATTACTTCTATTCTTATTATTTTTAAGCCTTACTATTTACTCTCAACCACCGGGCATGTATCCTGCGCAAACAGTTTGTGATGATCCTTCCAATGATGGGTTTGCAGTATTTGACTTAGCCTCGACACTCCCAATGATTTTAGATGGTCTCGATCCAAGCATTCACGAAGTTCATTTTTTCCCTTCGGATAGCGATTCGGCAAATAACACGAATGAAATTGTTAATCCAACCGCTTATGTGAATGGTGTTCCTCAGCTACAAACCATCGGCATTAGAATAATAAATACAGCGCTTAGCGAAACGTATTTAGCAGGAATGAACCTTGTGGTTAACCCATTGCCAACAGCAAATCCCGGCGCTTTATTTTTTTGCGATATGATGGAGTTGCCAATGTATGGTTTATCTAATGCTGATGCCCAAATTACAGGAGGAGCAACAGGATTAATAGTTACTTATTATGAAACTTTAACGGATGCTCAGATACAGGCGAATATAATAATTGGAGGCTATATTCCGTTGGTAAACCCTGGACAACAAACCCTATATGCGAGTGTTACAAATCCTGCTACCGGTTGTCGTAGTATTACGACTCTGACTTTGAATACCCATAATTGTGGTGACCAATGTCCTGCGCCTTCAAATTTAACAGCAACAAATTTAACAGATACAACATTTACTTTGAATTGGACAAACGTAAATGGATGGATGGGCTACATATTTAATAGAATTTCAATAATGCCACAAGGTGTTCCGGCATCTGATCTGGGTTCATTAATAGTCGGAGCGCCATCAAACTCTTACGTTTTAACAGGATTGAACCCAAACACCTGCTACTCGGTATATGTAAAAATGGTTTGTAATATTGGCCCAACCATTAGTAGCAATTGGTCAGCACCGCTAAATATCTGCATGCCCAATTGTGCTGATAGCGGTGCGTGTTCACAAGTAGTCGTTCTGAATGCCTTTTTGGATAGTAACAGCAATGGTGTAAAAGACACGGGTGAAGTAGATTTTAATCAGGGAAATTTTGTTTATCAGGTCAATGATTCCGGAAATAATCAATTTGGAAACAGTAATGATGGTTCTTATTATATTTTTGATGCAGATCCGTCTAGTTCTTATGACATCAGCTTTGCTGTAAATGCAGATTTTGCTCCTTATTACACATCGGCTGTTTCATATAATGATATTACTCTTCCAACAGGCAGTGGTGACAATAATTTGTATTTTCCTATCGCTAATCCGTTGCCGCATGTGGATGCTCAGGTAGCTCTCACTCCTTGGGGACAACCAAGACCTGGTTTTCCATATGTTAATACCATTCGTTATCAAAATAACGGGTCACAAACTATTCCTAATGGAACTTTGATATTTACCAAACACCCAACCCTAAACATTGATTCTGTTTCTCAAACTGGAACTACACCAACAGCTACCGGATTTACTTATGATTTTACCAATTTGGCGCCTTTTGAAGTGAGGTATATCACGGTAAACTTATCTGTGCCAACGATACCAACGGTTAATCTCGGGGATTTGGTCACTAACAATGTTACTGTCCAAATTGCCGACGACATAAATCTTTCTAACAATAGTTCTTCAATAACGCAAACTATAGTCGGTTCTTATGATCCAAATGATAAAATGGAATCGCATGGCGGAAAAATTGTTCACAGCACTTTTACCTCCAATGATTATCTATATTATACCATACAATTTGAAAACACAGGAACTGCAAATGCCGAGTTCGTCAGGATTGAAGATGCGTTAAATAACCAATTGGACGAAATCACATTTGAAATGGTTTCTGCAAGCCATAATGTGGACACCAAACGGGTAGGAGATCAGTTAACTTGGCATTTTTACAATATTCATTTACCTCCAACTTCGTTAAGCCCAACCGGAAGTCATGGCTATGTCCATTTTAGGATAAAACCAAAAGTGGGTTATGCCATTGGAGATGTTATTCCAAACACTGCTTCTATCTATTTTGATTACAACCCTGCGATAGTGACCAATACTTTCGATACCGAATTTGTGCTTGCATTAGGCAATCCTTCTTTTAATGCCAATACTATTTCTTTGTATCCAAATCCAACTAGTGAATCAGTTT